>CANFNE010000175.1 GCA_947448105.1 Burkholderiales bacterium | reverse complement strand
TTCTCGACCCAGCGCATGAGCAGGTCAAAGGCAAAAGCCACCGAGCCGATCACGATGATGCCCATCACCACAATGTCGGTTCGCAAGAAATTCGAAGCATTCAACACCATCTGGCCCAGGCCCACATTGGCCGCCACCATTTCAGCCGCCACCAAGGTGCTCCAGCCAAAGCCAATCGAGATGCGCATGCCCACCAAAATCTCAGGCATGGCCGCCGGTAGCACTACGTGCCAGATCACCTGGCTGTAGCTCGCGCCCATGGAGTATGCGGCGTTCATCTGCTCTTGCGAGGCGCTGCGCATGCCTGAGCGCGCGGCCATGGCCAGGGGGGCAAAGCAGCTCAGGTAAATCAGCAAGACCTTGGGAAACTCGTCGATGCCAAACCAAATGATGATCAGCGGCAAATAGGCCAGCGGCGGCAGCGGGCGCAGCAGCTCGATGGGCGGATCGAAAATGCCGCGCCAAAAACGCGACATGCCCATGGCGATACCGACTGGAATCGCGGTGATGCAACCCAACACAAAAGCGGCAAACACGCGCAGCATGCTGGCCATAAAGTGTTGCCACAGCGGCTTGTCATTGGCAATGCCGGTCAGGTATTCGTAAAACTGCTGGTAGGTGGCCTGTGGCGAGGGCAGAAAGATCGGCTTGATCCAGCCCATATTGGTGACGATAAACCAGGCTGCGGCCATGACCACAATCGTGACGGTGGTGATAAAGGCGCTGGAGCCTTCGCCGGGAATTTTGAAGGCGCTGGTCTTGAGCGCTGCGGTAGATGGCTTAGACATGGACGGCCTCGCGTTGGTGGATGATGGACAGCACTTCTTCGCGCATGCGGATGAACTCGGGTTCGGACTTGACTTTGCGGGTGTCGCCGTGCGCCAGAAACTGGCGCGAGAACGGCACGTCGTCGTAAATATGGGTAATGCGCCCAGGGCTCGGGCTCATCACGATCAGGCGGGTGGCCAGGAACAGGGCTTCTTCGACCGAATGGGTGATGAAGAACACCATCTTGTTGGACTCGGTCCAGGCGTGCAGCAAAATTTCTTGCACCGTCTCGCGGGTAAAGGCGTCGAGCGCACCCATGGGCTCGTCCATCAGCAGCACCTCAGGGTCACTGGCCAAGGCGCGCGCAATGCCCACGCGCTGCTGCATGCCGCCCGAAAGCTCATAGACCGCGCGGTCTGCGTATTTTTCCAGGCCTACCAGGGCCAGCTTTTCTTCGCCAATACGCCGGCGCTCTGCCGTGCCCACGCCGCGCATGCGCAAACCCAGACACACGTTGTCAATCACACTCAGCCAGGGCATGAGTGCGTGCTTTTGGAACACGACGCCGCGGTCGGCGCCCGGGCCTTCTACGTGCGCGCCGTTGAGCAGCACTTCACCGCTGGAAGGTGGCAAGAAGCCGGCGATGCAGTTGAGCAGCGTGGTCTTGCCGCAACCGGACGCGCCAAGCGCGACCACAAAGTCGCCGCCCTTCATCTCGAGGTTGACCGGCGCGAGTGCCTGCAGTGTGCCGCCTTTGACGGCGTAGTTCACCGTCAGGTCTTTGATTTGCAATGTGGGCATAACAGTCTGGAGAAAACATCTATTCAAAAAAAAGGGGCGAACTTTTCACAAGTTGCCCCTCGGGTGGCATGCAGCCCACGTGTGGGGCAGTGTGCCCCACACGTGGCTAACGCCCATTACTTCAATGCATCGCGCAGGTAGCTGCTGTCCACAAAGACGCTGTAGTCAGGCTTGACTTCCTGGATGCGGCCGATTTCTTTCCACAGCTTGGCACTGTTTTCCAGCGTCTTGGCAGCGCCGCCGGCAGCACCACCGCCCAACCAGGCGTTGGAGAGCTGTGCAGCGGTGTCAGGGAACACAAATGCAGCCATGGCCTCGGGTACGTCTTTTTCGTCAGCCTTGGTCCACTTGGCAATGGCTTTGACTTGAGGCGATCCCACGGACCACTTGGAGACATTGGCGCGGTAGTCGGCGTCAGCCTTGGTGATGGCTTTGATCAAAGCCACCACGAAGTCGCGGTTCTCAGCGGCCCACTTGGCGTTGACGACCAGGCCGTCAAAGGTGGGGTAGCCCTTTTTACCAATGTCGCCAGAAGTGGCGATGGCCTTGCCGTTGCGCTTGATCTTGGACAGGACGGGGTCCCAGATGAAGGACGCATCAATGTCGCCACGCTCCCAGGCTGCTGCAATCGCAGGTGGAGGCAGGTTCATCACATTGACGCTTTTTGCATCGATGCCTTCCAGGCGCAAGCCAACCATCAGGGAGTAGTGCGCGGTCGACGCGAAAGGCGTGCCGACCTTTTTGCCCACCAGGTCTTTCCAGCCGTTCACGCCCGAACCATTGCGCGCCACCAGTTGGTCTGAGGCAGCGATATCGTCAAGGATGTACACCAGACGCAGATCTTGGCCCTGGCTGGTGGCCGTAGCCAGGGGGCTTGATCCCACTTCGCCGATTTGCACATCTCCAGAACCCATGGCCTTGATAACTTCACCGCCACCGCCAAACATGCGCCAGTTGATCTTGTAGCCGGTTGCTTTTTCCAGCTCAGCGTCCATCAGAACGCGCAGTGGCAGTTGCATGTCTTGGTGTGCAAAGGTGACTTCTTTTTTGGCCTGTGCAAAAGCCGAAGAAACGCCCACGGCCACCAGCAAGCCCACCAGGGTCTTGGCCAGTACGGGAAGCAAAGTTTTTTTCATACAGATACCTTTCAATAAAAAATGTGCATACGGTGTCCAAGTCCATGCTAAAGCCCGTTTGATAGCCCAAGCGCATGAGCTTATGAGTTTGTACGGCACGGCGCCCAGCGAGTAGAGCCAGATGCATGCCTTTATAGTGCCAGACCCAAACCAGATTCGCACCGTTTTAGTGCCAGTTTGGAGTCCAAAAAAGTGCCTGTTTCATTGGGGAGTGGCGCACCGTCACAAGCCCGCATCGCGCGCCGTGCGGTGCGGTGGCGTCAGCTGGCTTTACGGGTTTATCCCTAGCCCTTGGCGAACGCCGTTTTGGAGCGCCGTACCCCGGCGATCTAGCGATGTGGGCAAAGCCAAGGTGCGGCACGCCAACGATCCCTCGCATGTCCACACCAATTTAGTTTTAAATTCAATTATTAAATTTGAATACCAATGCCTTAGTATTGTCCCAAAGAAGTCAATGCAACATTTGCATTCGCCCGGTAGAGGCGATGCACCCACCAAGGTGAGGCAGGGAGATGAATACAGAAAGCGGTACCCGTTACGGTTCTGCAGCTTTGGACAGGCCTGCGCTCGAACGCGCGGCCAAGTTGACTCCAGCGCTGCGCGCGTGTTTGCTGCGTTCTCGCCTGCTTGACGGTGTGACGGGCGACACCCTGCACTATTGGCTGAACGATGCGCCGGTGCGCTGGATCCGCCAGGGTGAGACTTTGATTTGCCTGGGCGTGGCGCACCACACGCTGTTCCTGGTCTTGAGCGGGGAGTTGTCCGTTTGGCTAGAGGCGACGCCTGCGGCGGCTGCGTCGGAGCGGCATGTTGCGGCCAGCGCCGCATCAGCCAAAAAGCAGGTGGCCCGTATCGGGCCGGGTGAAACGGCGGGCGAGCAGTCGCTGATCGACGGGCAGCTGCCCAATGCCTGGGCCGTCGCAGAAGAGGACTGCTGCTTGCTGGCGGTGCCTGCGGCCATGCTTTGGCAATCCATGCAAGCTGAACCCCAGGTTGCGCTCAATTTGCTGCGGGTGCTTTCGGCCCGAGTGCGCAAGGCCAACGCCGGGTTCAGCGAAGCGATGGCCCACCAGCAACGCCTGACCCAGGACGCTGAGACGGACGCATTGACCGGCCTGTACAACCGGCGTTGGATGGACCGCCATTACCCGCGCACGTTGATGAGCCAGCACATGGACCCCAGGGGGGCTTCGATTTTGATGATCGATATTGACCACTTCAAACGTGTGAATGACGACCACGGCCATGGGGTGGGCGACCAGGTTTTGTTCCAGACCGCACGGCGCATCGAGTTTGCCTTGCGCCCTGGCGACTTGTGTGCGCGCTACGGGGGCGAGGAGTTTTGTGTCTTGCTACCAACGGTGGATCTGGCTTTGGCCACGCGCATCGCCCAGCGGATTTGTGCCTCCGTGGCGCGCCAGCCCTTTGCCCTGAACACTGGCGCAACCTTGCCCGTTAGCGTCTCCATCGGGGTCGCGTGCTGGGACCAGCAAGAATCACTGGAGTTGCTGTTGCATGCCGCCGACGGTGCGCTCTACCAAGCGAAACGCCAGGGCCGCAACCGGGTGATCGCCGCCCAACGCCCCGTGCTTGTGTAAGCCGGGGCGCAGGCCGCAGCCTCAAGCAGCCAGGCGCTGTTCCAATTGCAGCTTGGTGGCTGCCAACTCCGCAGGCAGGTGGTAGGCCAGTTGCGTGAACAGTTCCGTGTGCAGCGCGATCTCGGTCTTCCAGTCGGCTTTGTCCAGGCTGGTCACGGTCTCAAACTGGGCCGGTGAAAAGTCCAGGCCGTCCCAGGTGATTTCGCCGTACGTGGGGCTGACGCCAAAACCCGTCTCGCTGCCCTTGGCAGTGCCTTCCAGGCGGTCAATCATCCACTTGAGCACGCGCATGTTTTCGCCATAGCCGGGCCAGACAAACTTGCCGTCCGCGCCCTTGCGGAACCAGTTCACGCAGTAGATGGCCGGTAGCTTGGCGCCCGCAGCGCTGAGCTTGTTGCCCATATTGAGCCAGTGCTGGAAATAGTCGCTGACGTTGTAGCCGGTGAACGGCAGCATGGCAAACGGATCGCGCCGAACCACGCCTTGTTGGCCTACGGCAGCAGCTGTGGTTTCCGAGCCCATGGTCGCGGCCATGTAAACGCCCTCGACCCAGTTGCGCGCCTCCGTCACCAGCGGCACGGTGGTGGAGCGGCGGCCACCAAAGATAAAGGCGTCAATCGGGACGCCTGCCGCGTCGTCCCAGGCGGGGTCGAGCGCCGGGTTGTTGCCGGCCGCTACGGTGAAGCGCGAGTTGGGGTGGGCGGCCTTGGCGCCGGTTTCACGCGCGATTTGCGGCGTCCAGTCCTTGCCTTGCCAGTCGATCAAATGGTCGGGCGTGGTGCCCGTGTCTTTTTCCATGCCTTCCCACCAGACGTCGCCGTCATCGGTGAGCGCCACGTTGGTGAAGATCACGTCGTGGCCCAGGCTGGCCATGCAGTTCGGGTTGGTGTGGTAGTTGGTGCCAGGGGCCACGCCGAAGTAGCCAGCCTCGGGATTGATGGCGTAGAGCTTGCCGTCGGAATGCGGCTTGACCCAAGCGATGTCGTCGCCAATGGTGGTGACCTTCCAGCCAGCAAAGCCCTCGGGCGGCACCAGCATCGAGAAATTGGTTGTGCCGCAGGCGCTGGGGAAGGCGGCTGCGACATGGTATTTTTTACCCGCAGGGTTGGTCACACCCAAGATCAGCATGTGCTCGGCCAGCCAGCCCTGGTCGCGGCCCATGGTGGACGCAATGCG
>CANFNE010000174.1 GCA_947448105.1 Burkholderiales bacterium | reverse complement strand
TACGTGACGCTGGACGAAGCGACGCTGACGATTGTTTCGAGCGAAACCCGCCTTGAGAGCGTGCCGATTAGCCACAACCTGCGCCACGACCAGTTGGACGCGATCGTGACCGAGGAGTGGCTGCAAACACCTTTGGCCACGCCCGGCAGCGAAGCTGCGCCGTTGGCCGGTCTGCAGCCCAGCCTGGCGTTTTTGCACCGCTTGGCGCGCGACCTCAAGGCCAAGCGCGAACTGGTGCGCGGCAAGCCCGAGACCTTTAACCGCCCGGACTACAACTTCAAGCTGTTGGGCGCAGACGGCGCCGAGCCGCAGGGCGACGAGCCAGTGGTGATCACCACCCGAGCCCGTGGCGCGCCGCTGGACCTGATCGTGGCCGAAGCCATGATTTTGGCCAATAGCACCTGGGGCAACTGGATGGCCGAACTCGGCGTGCCCGCGATTTACCGCAGCCAGGCCTCGCTTGCGCCCGGCGTGAAGGTGCGCATGGGCACCAAGGCGCTGCCGCACGCCGGCATTGGCGTCAAAAGCTACGCCTGGAGCACCTCGCCCTTGCGCCGCTACACCGACATGGTCAACCAATGGCAAATCATTGCCTGCGCCCGCCATGGCAGCACGGCAGCGCTGGCTGCGCCCTTCAAGCCCAAGGACGCGGCGCTGTTTTCGATCATCTCCAGCTTTGACGCCGCTTACAGCGCCTACAACGGCTACCAGGGCGCCATGGAGCGCTTTTGGACGCTCAAGTACCTGCAGCAAAACGCCGTGCTTGAGCTCGAGTGCAGCGTGTTCAAGGAAAACATGGTGCGCGCCGACACGCTGCCACTGGTGCTGCCTGTGATGGGCGCCCAGGGCCTGCCGCGCGGCGCGCGCGTGCGGGTGCGCCTGGGTGAGATGGATCTGATCACGCTGGACATCCACGGCACCGTGGTGGAGCGCTTGGACGCACCTGTGGCCGACGGTGACGCCGACGCGCAGGACGCGGACGAGGCACCTGAGGACGAGGACGAAGCCGCCGGCCCGATTGCGATTGCCGTCGATATCAACGAGTCCCCGCAGGGCGACGCCAGTTAGGGCCGGAGGCAGGCGGTGCAGCACACTTTGACGCGATGGTGGCTGCGCGCCAGCCTTCTGCAACGCGCCTTGCTGGTGTCGCTGTTGCTGCACGGCTTGCTGCTGACGGTGCGCTTTGTCAGCCCGAAAGACTTTGACCGCTTGTTTACCGACCGTGCCTTGGAAGTCGTACTGGTCAATGCGCGCAGTGAAATCCCGCCCGAAGAGGCCCAAGCGGTGGCCCAAGCCTCGTTGGCTGGCGGTGGGGATGCGGCCGAAGGCATGGCCAGCAGCACGATGGCCAACGCGCCGCTGTCGCGTGACGGCGATCCGACCGAGGCCGCTGCGACCGCCACCCGCCAAAACCTGCAGCAACAGCAAAACCTCTTGCTCAACCGCGTCAAACAACAGCTCGCCGCCCTGACCGAGGCCCAAAACCGCAGCAGCAACTCGCCGGCCGAGCGCGCCGAACAAGAGAAGAAGCGCCGCGAAATGCTCAAGCTGCTGGCCAAGATCGAAGACCGCATCAATGCCGAGAACGCCCGTCCGCGCAAACGCTTTCTGAGTCCCGCAGTCAAGGAAGCAAGCTACGCCCTGTACTACGACGCCATGCGCCAGGCTATCGAAGCCCATGGCACCACGCACTTCCCGGAAAAAGGCGGCCACAAACTCTATGGCAGCCTGACCATGGTGATCACGGTAGACCACCGCGGCGTGGTGCTGGACGCCGAAGTGGCCAAGGCCTCGGGCAAGCCCGACCTGGACCGCCGCGCCCAGGAGATTGCCCGCAAGTCCGGGCCCTTTGGCGCCTTTACCGCCGACATGCGCAAAACCGTGGACCAGTTGGTGGTGGTGTCGCGCTTTACCTTTACCCAGGACGCTACCTTGCAAACCAAAGCGATGGTGCCGCCATGAGGCCGGTGCTGCGCTTCTTGCTCGTGTTGGCCTGTGGCTTGGTCGGTTTGCAGCTGTTTTTTGTGCTGCGCATTGCCGCCATGCTCTGGCTGGATCCGCAGTCCACCGCCTTTGAGCGCTCGCAGGCCTGGCAGCGGGTGCAGGCCACAGGCAGCCTGCGCTGGCGCCAGCAGTGGCGTGACTACGACCAGATCAGCGTGAACCTCAAGCGCGCGGTAATTGCCTCCGAGGACGACAGCTTCGCCAGCCACGACGGCCTGGACTGGGCCGCGCTGGAAAAAGCCTGGGCCAAAAACGCCAAGGCCGAGGACCGCGCCGCGCAACGTGCTGCCCAAAATGCGGCCGCTGCCGCTAAAAATGCCCGTGCGCCCAAAGTGGTGGGCGGCTCCACCATCACCCAGCAGCTGGCCAAAAACCTGTTTCTCTCGGGCGAACGCACCTTGCTGCGCAAAAGCCAGGAACTGGTGCTGACCTTGCTGCTGGAAAAACTGCTGGGCAAGCAGCGCATTCTGGAGATTTACCTCAACAGCGTGGAGTGGGGTGAGGGCGTGTTTGGCGCGGAGGCGGCCGCCCAGCACTACTTTCGCAAAAGCGCGGCCCAACTCACGCCCTATGAAGCCGCGCGCCTGGTCGTCATGCTGCCCCGACCACGCTATTTTGAGAAGCTGCCCAACTCCGACTACCTGAGCGCGCGCGCGCAAGTGATCGTGGCGCGCATGGGCGACGCCCGTTTGCCAAGTGGTGCGCCATGAGAATTTTGGGTATAGACCCGGGTTTGCGCACCACCGGCTTTGGCGTGATTGACCAAGAGGGCGCGGAGCTGCGCTACGTGGCCAGCGGCACCATCACTACCCACCATTTGGACACCAAGGCGCTGCCCGCGCGCCTCAAAGTGCTGTTTGACGGCGTGGGCGAGGTGATCGAGCGCTACCAGCCCGACTGCGCGTCGATTGAAATCGTGTTTGTGAACGTCAACCCGCAGTCCACCTTGCTCTTGGGCCAGGCGCGTGGCGCTTTGGTCACAGCGCTGGTGCACGCCAACCTGACAGTGGCCGAATACACCGCCTTGCAAATGAAGCAAGCCGTGGTGGGTTATGGCCGCGCGGACAAGACCCAGATCCAGGAAATGGTGCGCCGCCTGCTGGCGCTGCCCGGTTTGCCCGGGCCAGATGCCGCTGACGGCCTGGGCCTGGCCATTACCCACGCCCACGCGGGTGCCGCGATGGCGCGCATTGCCCAGGCCGACGGGCTGGGCAGTGGCGACGGGAGCTACCGGGCGGGGCGCAGCCGCTAAGGGATGAGAGGCGGGCTGGGCCGCGCCTTACCACTGTGGCGCGGGTTGCGCAAAGCCGGCGGGGGCCTTGCGTTCTTCCTCAAAAGTGACCACTTCCCAGGCCTCGGGCTGGGCCTGGAGCTGGCGCAGCAGCAGGTTGTTGAGCGCGTGGCCTGAGCGGTGCGCGCGGTAGTGGGCCAAGAGCGGCATGCCCACGATGTAGAGGTCGCCCATGGCGTCGAGGATCTTGTGTTTGACGAACTCGTCGTCGTAGCGCAGGCCGTCGGCGTTGAGCACCTTGTAGTCGTCCATGACGATGGCATTGTCCAGGCCGCCGCCCAGGGCCAGGCCGTTGGCGCGCATCATTTCCACGTCTTTGGTAAAGCCAAAGGTGCGCGCGCGCGCAATATCGCGGGCATACGAGCCCTCGCTCAGGTCAAACACCACGCGCTGTCCGGTGGAATCCACCGCGGGGTGGTTGAAATCAATCTCAAACGTCAGCTTGAAGCCGTGAAAGGGCTCCAGCGTAGCCCATTTCTCGTTGCCCGGCGCGCCTTCGCGCACGGTAATGGGCGCCTTGACGCGGATAAAGCGGCGCGGCGCGTTTTGCATCTCGATGCCTGCGCTTTGCAGCAAAAACACAAAGGACGCGGCCGATCCGTCGAGGATGGGCACCTCTTCGGCGGTAATGTCCACCACCATGTTGTCTACGCCCAGTCCGGCGCAGGCCGACATCAGGTGCTCCACCGTGTGCACCTTGGCGCCGCCAGACGATAGCGTGGACGCCAAGCGCGTGTCCGTCACCGCCTCGGTAGACACCGCAATGTCCACCGGATGGGGCAAATCAACCCGCCGAAACACGATGCCCGTATTGGGCGCGGCCGGTCGCAAGGTGATCTCCACCCGCTGGCCGCTGTGCAGCCCGACGCCGACGGCCCGGGTGATGGATTTGAGGGTTCTTTGTTTGAGCACTCGCCGATTGTAAAAGTAGCACTGGCCCCGAAGGGCAAGTGCTACGAACTAATTGACTACCCCCTCGCGGGGCAGCGCAGTACACGCAGTGACAAGCGTGGGGGCTACGTCTAGTCGGCCTGCTTGCGCAGGAAAGCCGGGATTTCGTAGTCGTCCATGCCGCCGCTCGACAGCGCGTCCACTTTTTGCGCAGCGGAAGTGCGGGTGCCGCGCCAGACGGCCGGGGTGCTCATGCTGCCGTAGTCGGCTTGGGGTGCGGCGGCGGTGCCCAGGCTGGGGCCAGAACCCACTCCACCCATGGAGGCCATGGGGCCAGTGCTGCTGCCGCGCTGGCCGCTGGAGGCGCCCATCGGGGTGTTGAGCGTGGGCACGTTGAAGGGCACGTTGTCGGTGCCGGTGCGCAGCACTTGCAGCGGAGGCGCAGTACGGCGGTGCGTGCCTTGGCGACCCAAACCGGTGGCCACCACGGTAACGCGCACCTGGTCGCCCAGGTTGTCGTCGTAGGCGGTGCCGTAAATCACATGCGCTTCGGGCGAAGCATAGGCGCGGATGGTGTTCATCGCCAGCTTGGATTCGCTCAATTTGAGCGAGCCTTTAGCCGCGGTGATCAGCACTAACACGCCTTTGGCGCCGGACAGGTCGATGCCTTCGAGCAGCGGGCAGGCCACGGCTTGTTCGGCGGCAATGCGCGCGCGGTCCGGGCCTTTGGCCAGGGCGGTCCCCATCATCGCTTTTCCGGGCTCGCCCATCACGGTACGCACGTCTTCAAAGTCCACGTTCACATGGCCGGGTACGTTGATGATTTCGGCAATACCGCCGACGGCGTTTTTCAGCACATCGTTGGCATAGGCAAAGGCCTCGTCCTGGCTGATGTCGTCGCCCAGCACTTCCAGCAGCTTTTCGTTGAGCACCACGATCAGCGAATCGACATTGGCTTCCAACTCGGCCAGGCCTTCGTCGGCATTTTTCATGCGCGGGCCGCCTTCAAATTCAAAAGGCTTGGTTACCACGCCCACCGTCAGAATGCCCATTTCCTTGGCCACGCGCGCGATGATGGGGGCCGCGCCGGTGCCGGTGCCGCCGCCCATGCCCGCCGTGATAAACAGCATATTGGCGCCTTCGATGGCGTTGCGGATATCGGCTTCGGCCAACTCGGCCGCTGCGCGCCCTTTGTGCGGACGGCTGCCTGCGCCCAGGCCGGTTTCACCGAGCTGAATCGTGCGGTGCGCGGTGCTGCGGTTCAGGGCCTGTGCATCGGTGTTGGCGCAGATGAATTCCACACCGGTCAC
>CANFNE010000173.1 GCA_947448105.1 Burkholderiales bacterium | reverse complement strand
TGGAGGTCTCGTATGCAAGCACTCGTACATATGCACATCGCGCGGGGTGTTGTGGCCCGTTGGTTCCTGGCGCTGACGCACCACCACCAGTTGCATACGCCCGAGCATGTGGGTGCATTTGCGGGTTCCTTGTTGCGGCACCAGGACTGGGACCACTCCTAAGGCTCTCGCGAAGCGCGGTATAAACGCCCGTTTTAGGATAGTCTTCTTGCAAATCACCGTCTCCACCCGCATCGCCGCCCCCCTCGCCGAAGTGTGGCGCTCCTACACCACGCCTGAGGACATCAAGCAATGGAACGCCGCTTCCGCCGACTGGCACACCACAGCCGCTGCGGTGGATTTGCGGGTGGGTGGAAAGTTTTCGTCGCGCATGGAAGCGCGGGACGGCTCGTTTGGCTTTGACTTTGAGGGCGAATACACCCACGTGGACGCGCCCCATCGGTTGGAATACCGCTTTGGCCAACGCGGCGCGGTGGTGGAGTTTTCGCAAGGCGCTGCCGGTGTTACGGTAACCGTCACTTTTGACGCCGAGACCGAGCACCCCGAAGACCAGCAGCGCGCGGGCTGGCAGTCCATCTTGGACAACTTTGCGCGCCACGTGCTGGCGCTTCAAAGCGCCAAATAGGGCAGGTGCGCAGGGGCTAAGGCTTTTGCGCTAAGGTCGCCCCATGAAGCAATCTTTTTGGCGCCTTGGCTGGCGCACTTTGTGGCGCGACGTGCGCTCGGGCGAACTGCGGCTCTTGGTGGTGGCGGTGACCTTGGCGGTCGCCTCGCTCACGGCGGTGGGGTTTTTTGCCGACCGCCTACAAGGCGGCTTGCAGCGCGACGCGCGCCAGCTATTGGGCGGCGACGCCGTGGTCGCGACGGACCGACCGGCACCCGCCACGTTTGCCCAAGAGGCCAAGCGCTTGGGCCTGGCGCAGGCGCAAACCCTGGGCTTTCAGACCATGGCGCGCGCGCCCGAGGCGCTGGGCGGTGCCACCAAACTGGTGTCGCTCAAGGCGGTGGAGGCGGGTTATCCGCTGCGCGGCACCTTGCGGCTTAACGCCAGCCCCGGCGCGCCCGAGCAACCCGCGCCGGGCGTTCCGCCCCCAGGCGCGGTGTGGGTGGACGCCCAGTTGCTCGACGCCTTGGCCCTGCACGTGGGCGACGCGCTCATGCTGGGCAGCGCGCAGTTTCAAATTACCGCACTCATTGCCAGCGAACCCGACCGGGGGGCCGGCTTTATGAACTTTGCCCCGCGCGTGATGGTCAACGCCGCCGACATCGCTGCCACCGCCCTGGTGCAACCCGCCAGCCGCGTCAATTACCGATTGGCCGTGGCCGGTGAAGACGCCGCAGTGGCGCGCTTTGTGGCCTGGGGCAACGCGCAAATCAAGGGCCAAGCCAGCGGCGGGGCCAATTCTGCGGGCGCCGCCAAAGAGGCACCTCCGCAAGCCGAACCGCTGCGCGGCGTGCGCATCGAATCGACCCAGTCCGGCCGCCCCGAGCTGAGCCAGACGCTGGAGCGGGCCGAAAAGTTCTTGAGCCTGGTGGCGCTCTTGGCTGCCTTGCTGAGCGCCGTGGCCGTGGCCCTGGCGGCGCGCGCTTTTGCGGCCAAACACCTGGACGACTGCGCCATGCTGCGGGTGCTGGGCCTGAGCCAGCGCGCCATCGCCGCGTCCTACGCCTGGGAATTTGCGCTGGTAGGCGTGTTTGCCAGCAGCCTGGGCGTGGCGCTGGGCTATGGCGTGCATTACGTGTTTGTGGTGTTGCTCGCCGGGCTGGTGGACACCAGCTTGCCTGCGGCGACGCTGGCACCGGTGGGTTTGGGGCTGGGCATGGGCCTGACCTTGCTTTGCGCGTTTGGCCTGCCGCCGGTGCTGCAGTTGGCGCAGGTGCCGCCGCTGCGGGTGATTCGGCGCGATGTGGGCAATTTGCGCCCCGCCTCGCTGGGCGTCTTGTCCTTGGGCGTGCTGGGCTTTGCCGCACTGCTGCTGGCAGTGAGCAGCGACCTGAAGCTCGGGCTGATTGCCGTGGGCGGATTTGCCGGGGCGGTGTTGCTGTTTGCGGCTTTGAGCTGGCTGGCCATTGGCCTGCTGCGCGCCAGCGTGAACGAGGCCACGGCGCCGCGCGCGCTGGTGCTGGCCACGCGGCAAATTTCTGCGCGTCCGGCCTACACGGTGGTGCAGGTCAGCGCTTTGGCCGTGGGGCTGTTGGCGCTGGTGCTCTTGGTGCTGCTGCGCACTGACCTGATTGCGAGCTGGCGCAAGGCCACGCCAGCGGACGCGCCTAACCGCTTTGTGATCAACGTGATGCCTGAGCAGGCCAGTGGCTTTGTGGAAGCCCTGCACACCGCGGGCGTGGCCAGGATGGACTGGTATCCCATGATCCGGGGGCGCCTGGTGGCGGTCAATGGACGCTCGGTATCGTCGGACGACTACACCGACGAGCGCGCCCGGCGCTTGGTGGACCGCGAGTTCAACCTCAGCCACAGCGCCACGCGGCCCGACAACAACCAAGTGGTGGGCGGCGCTTGGACGCCCGAGGAAGCCGGCGCCATCAGCATGGAGGAAGGCATTGCCACCACCTTGGGCCTCACATTGGGAGACACGCTGCGCTTTGACATCGCCGGGGTGCCAATGGACTCCAAAGTGACGTCTTTACGCAAGGTGGATTGGACGTCTATGCGCGCCAATTTCTTTGCCATGTACCCGGTCAGCCGTTTGGACGGCGTGTCCGCCACCTATATGGGCGCCTTTCGCGCCCCGGGCACGCCTGGGTTTGACAATGCGCTGGTGCGCCAGTTTCCCAATGTGACCGCGGTGGACATGAGTGCCACCATTACCCAGGTGCAGCGCATCTTGGACCAGGTGGTGCGTGCGGTGGAGTTTTTGTTTGGCTTCACCCTGGCCGCCGGGCTGGTGGTGCTGTTTGCGGCCGTGAGCGCCACACGCGAAGAGCGCGCGCGTGAATTCGCCATCATGCGCGCTGTGGGCGCGCAAAACCGCTTGCTGCGCCAGGTGCAGCGCATCGAGCTGGCGGGCGTTGGGTTGCTGGCCGGCTTTTTGGCATCCGTCGTGGCCAGCGCCGTCGGTTGGGCGCTGGCGCGCTACGTGTTCGATTTTTCGTGGACGGTGTCGCTGTGGGTGCCGCTGCTGGGATCGGTGGCCGGTGCTTTGCTGGCGCTGGCTGCGGGCTGGTGGGGCCTGCGCGACGTGCTGCGCCGCCCGGTGGTGGAAACGCTGCGCCGCGCGGCGGCCTGACAATCACGGGCTATGACAAGCACCGATAACCCGACAAACCTGCTCCAAGACGAGGACGAAGCCCCCAGCAACCTGATCGCGCTTTTGGGCGGCGAGGCGGTGTTGCAGTCCCTGGTGGAGCGCTTTTACGACCTGATGGAGTTGGAGCCCGGCTACGCCGCCTTGCGGGCGGCGCACGGTGCGCTGCTCACGCAGGCGCGGCAAAAGCTATTTTGGTTTTTGAGCGGCTGGATGGGCGGGCCGCAGTACTACATCGAACGCTTTGGCCACCCCCGGCTGCGCATGCGCCACATGCCGTTTTCCATTGGCATTCTGGAACGCGACCAGTGGCTGGCCTGCATGGACCAGGCCATGGGTGAGCTGCAGATAGACGCGGCCTTGCGTGCCCGCTTGCGCGAATCGTTTTTTCAGACGGCGGATTGGATGCGCAACCGCTAAACCGCGTGGGCGGGCTCCGCAGCCCTTGCGCCGGCCTCGTCTACGATCTCCCCTTCATGACCACGCTCACCCAAAGCGCCAGTACCGCGCTACAACTCGTCGTCTCGCTCGATCCCCAGTTGATGGGCATTGTGGCGCGTTCGCTGGCGGTCAGCGCTTGCGCTTGCGTGCTGGCGTGCAGCGTGGGGCTGGGCTTGGGCGCCTGGCTGGGCGTGGCGCAGTTTGCCGGGCGCTCTGTGGTGCTGACCTTGCTCAACACCAGCCTGGCCATTCCTTCGGTGGTAGTGGGGCTGCTGGTGTATTTGCTGCTGTCGCGTTCGGGGCCGCTGGGCTATTTGGGCTGGTTGTTTAGCTTCAAGGCCATGGTGCTGGCGCAGGCGGTGCTGGTGCTGCCCATCGTCACCGCGCTCACCCGCCAAACCGTGCAAGACGCTGAACAGTTGCACGGCGAACAACTGCGCTCGCTGGGCGCGGGCGCCGCGCTGCGCGCCGGGCTGCTGGCCTGGGACGAACGCCACGCGCTCTTGGTGGTGCTGATCGCCGCCTTTGGGCGCGCCATATCAGAGGTGGGCGCGGTGATGATTGTGGGCGGCAATATTGACGGATTTACCCGCGTAATGACCACGGCTATAGCGCTGGAAACGTCCAAGGGCGACTTGCCGCTGGCGCTGGGCCTGGGGCTGGTGCTGCTGGGCGTGGTGCTGGCGCTCAATCTGCTGGTGGCGCTGCTGCGGCGCTGGCGTGTGCGCGCCGAGGGCGCGGGCCTGGCGCTAAACCGGGGCCTGGCGCTGTGAGCACGCTCATCCGACTGCGCGACGCCAGCGTGCAAATCGGTGCCGATGGCCGCAGCCTGCGCCGCGCGCGGCCCGAGCAGGTCAGTGCGCTGACCCAGGTTTCTTTGCACCTGCAGGCCGGCGAACGCGTGGCGCTGGTGGGCTCCAACGGCTCGGGCAAGAGCACGCTGCTGCGCCTGCTGCACGGCTTGCTGGCCCCCACCCAAGGCGAGCGCGCTGCTGCGCCCGCGCTGCGCCAGGCCATGTTGTTTCAAAGGCCGCACATGCTGCGCACCACGGTGCAGCGTTCGGTAGCGCTGGCCTTGTGGCTGCGCGGCACGCCCTGGGGCCCGGCCCAAGTGCAGGCGCTCGCAGCCCTGCGGGCAGCCGGCTTGCAAGAGCTGGCCGGGCGCAGTGCGCGCACGCTGTCACTGGGGCAACAGCAGCAAGTGGCGCTGGCACGGGCCTGGGCGCTGGCGCCGCAGTTGCTGCTGCTGGACGAACCCACGGCCAGCCTGGATCCGCATGCCAAAGCCGAGGTCGAATCGCTCATGCAGCGCTTTGCCGACAGCCGCGCCGACGCCACCTTGGTGTTTGCCAGCCACAACCTGGGCCAGGTCAAGCGCCTGGCGCAGCGGGTGATCTACCTTGAGCGTGGCCAGTTGCTGGCCGATTTGCCCGTGGCCCAGTTTTTTGATGCCGCCGTGCTGCAAACGCAGTGCCCGGCCGCCCATATTTTTGTTAAAGGAGAACTCTTGTGAAATCACCGTTTACCCCCTGGCTTGCCCTGGCTTTTTCGCTACTTGCGGCGTCCACCGCCGCACAGGCCGAACCCATCGTCATGGCGTCCACCACGTCCACCGAGCAGTCGGGCCTGTTTGCGCACCTGCTGCCCGCGTTTACCAAGGCCACGGGCGTCGAAGTGAAAGTGGTCGCCCTAGGCACCGGCCAAGCCATTGACATGGGCCGCCGGGGCGACGCCGACGTGCTGTTCGTTCACGACCAGGTGGCCGAAGAAAAAATCGTGGCCGAGGGCTTTGCAATCAAGCGCTTTGC
>CANFNE010000172.1 GCA_947448105.1 Burkholderiales bacterium | reverse complement strand
TTTTTCGCGCCGACTAGGCTTCTACCGGCGTAGTGCTTGCTGGTCAGCCTGGGATACCTAGGAACGGCGCCGTGGCCGCGACGGCTTTCAGGGTTTGGGCGCAGTCGCAGCAGCGGAGATTCGCAGCGAGCCGACGCTCCTACCAATTACCAAGTAATAAGTGGCGGTGGCCGGTGGTGCCGTAGCCGAAGCGACAAAACCAAATGTGGCTGTTCGCTCCCCCTTTCCGCCCCGGTGGGGGTGGAAAGGGGGCCGGGGGGATAGGGGGGCAAGCACACACCGCCGGGTAAAAAAGCGAGCCTACACAGTGGCAAACCAGCCCAAAGGCCAAGCCAGTTGACCCAGATCAGCCCGCCACCACATACCCCTCCTCGACAATCACCGCGGCCAGCGCCTCATGGCTTTGCTCAGACTGCACCTGCACCTTGTTGGCACTGCGTTCAATCTCCACTTTGGCTTGCGGATCAAGCCGCACAATCGCTGCAGTAACGGCTTTTTCGCAGTGGCCGCAGGTCATGCCGGTGACGGTAAAGAGGTGGTTCATATTGCGCTTTCAAAATTAAATATGGTTGGCCAAAGAAGCTTCAAGCTTTGTCCATGAGCTTAACCTTGCACCCAAGCCCCTCGTTTTCAACCCCAAGCAGAAAGACTATCCGCCCATGAGCAGCCCCGCGCCCCCTGAAGTGTGTTCCCTGGACATTGGTGTGGGCGGCATGACCTGTGCGTCTTGCGTTGGGCGGGTGGAAAAAGCGCTCAAGCGCGTGCCCGGGGTGCAAAGCGCCAATGTGAACTTGGCCACCGAATCGGCGCGCATTGCGTTTCCGGCCGACGTGGCGCAGGCCGCGCAGATGGAGGCCTTGTTGCGCCGCGCGGTGCGCGATGCCGGTTACGAGCCCAAGGCGGCGGACGCGGCGATTGACGCGCCAGACGCGGGCGCCTGGGCCGGTTTTGCGCCGGTGGCCTGGGGCTTGGCGCTGTGCGTGCCGCTGGTGCTGCCCATGCTGGGCGACGTGCTGGGCCGGCACTGGACGCTTTCGCCGCTGTGGCAGTTTGCGCTGGCCACGCCGGTGCAGTTTTGGCTGGGTGCGCGCTTTTATGTGGCGGGTTGGCACGCCCTGAAAAACGGCAGTGGCAATATGGACTTGCTGGTGTCCTTGGGCACCACGGCGGGCTGGGCGCTGTCAGTCTGGCTGTGGCTGAGCGCCCCGGCTGGTGCCATGGTGCATTTGTACTTTGAAGGCTCGGCCTTGGTGATCAGCCTGGTGCTGCTGGGCAAATGGCTGGAAGTGCGGGCCAAGCGGCAAACCACCTCGGCCATTCGCGCCCTGCACGCGCTGCGGCCCGAGCGCGCGCACTTGCTGCGCCCCGAGGGAGAAGTGGACGTGCCCGTGGCCGAAGTGCTGGTGGGCGACACGCTGGTGGTCAAGCCCGGCGAACGTTTTGCCGTGGACGGCCTGGTGACCGACGGCGCCACCCAAGTGGACGAATCCATGCTCACCGGCGAATCGCTCCCCGTGGCCAAAGAGGCGCGCGCGCGGGTGACGGGTGGATCCATCAACGGCGAAGGCCGGGTGCTGGTGCGGGTGAGCGCCGTGGGCGCGCAGACCATGCTGTCAAACATCATCCGCCTGGTGGAAGACGCGCAGGCGGCCAAGGCGCCGATCCAGCGTATGGTCGACCAGGTCAGCGCCGTATTTGTGCCCGTGGTTTTGCTGCTGGCCCTGGCCACGCTCTTGGGCTGGTGGCTCACCGGTCACAGTTTTGAGCTGGCGCTGATCCGCGCGGTGGCGGTGCTGGTAATCGCCTGCCCCTGCGCGCTGGGCCTGGCCACGCCGGTGGCCATCATGGCGGGCACGGGCGTGGCGGCCAAGTACGGCATTTTGATCAAGGACGCGCAGGCACTGGAGCTGGCGCACAAGGTGAACGTGGTGGCCTTTGACAAGACCGGCACCCTGACCGTGGGCCGACCGCAGCTCAAGGCGCTGTTGGCGCCTGGCGCTACCGTGGCCGACGCCCCGGCCACCATGGACGCAGCGCTCTTGCAAATCTGCGCCAGCCTGCAAAGCGGCAGCGAACACCCGCTGGCGCACGCGGTGGTGGAGCGCGCCAGTGCCCAAGGACTGGCGCGGCTACCTTTGGCCAATGCGCGCGCGGTGTCCGGGCGCGGCACCGAAGGCTTGGTGGACGACCAGCACTACGCCCTGGGCAGCCTGCGCTGGATGCAGGAGCTGCAGGCCCAGCCTTTGTTGGCTACGCCTGCGGGCGCCGCGTTTGCCACCCAGGCGCGCGCGCTGGAGAGGGATGGCGCCAGCGTCTCAGCCTTGGCGCAGCAACAAGACGGCGTCTGGACCCTGCGCGCTTTGCTGGCCTTTGCCGACGAGCCCAAGCCCGGCGCCAAAGAGGCGATTGCCCAATTGCGCGCGCGCGGCATTCGCACCGTGATGGTTTCGGGTGACAACTGGGGCGCGGCCCGCGCCATGGCGCGCCGCCTGGGCCTGGACGCCAGCCCCGGCAGCACGGAGGTGCTGGCCGAAGTGTTGCCCGGCGACAAGGCAGCCAAGATCACGGCGCTCAAGGGCGACGTGAGTGCGCACTACACGGTGGCCATGGTGGGAGACGGCGTGAACGACGCCCCGGCGCTGGCGGCGGCTGATGTGGGTATGGCCATGTCCAATATCGGCGGCGGCGGCACCGACGTGGCTATGCACGCGGCGGGTATTACTTTGATGCGCGGCGAGCCGCGCCTGGTGGCTGCGGCTCTGGACATTTCCAACCGCACCGTGGCCAAGATACGGCAGAACCTGTTTTGGGCGTTTTTTTACAACGTGGCGGGCATTCCGCTGGCGGCGCTGGGCTACCTGAACCCGGTGCTCGCGGGTGGGGCCATGGCGCTGAGTTCGGTGAGCGTCATGGCCAACGCCTTGCTGCTCAAGCGCTGGAAGGGGCCCTGAGCTTTTCTTGGCCCGTGGCGCCCTTGCGCCTGCCTTAGTGGCCCAGCGTCGGGTAGTCGGTGTAACCGTGGGCGCCGCCGCCGTAAAAGGTGTTGCGGTCGGCCGGGTTGAGCGCGGCGCCTTCGCGCAGGCGGCGTGTCAGGTCGGGGTTGGCGATGAAGGGTTTGCCAAATGCCACCAGGTCCGCGCCATGGGCCAAGGCATGGTTGGCCAGAGCCAGGTCGTAGGCGTTGTTGACCATCCACGCGCCTTTGCCACCGGCGCTTCGGTAGCTCTGCAACAGCGCGGCGTAGTCAAACGGCGTGTCGCCTTGCTGGTAATCGCGCTCGGCGCCGGTGGAGCCTTCGATCACGTGCACATAGGCCAGCCCTAGAGGCGCGAGCTGCTGCACCACGTAGTCGAACAGCGGCTGCGGTTGCGGGTCGGCGGCGTCATTGGCCGGTGTGACCGGTGACAGGCGCAGCGCCACGTGGGCTGCGCCAATCTCGGTGCAGACGGCGTGCATGACTTCCATGAGCAGGCGCGCACGGTTTTCGATGCTGCCGCCATAGGCGTCTGTGCGGTGGTTGGAGCCCGAGCGCAAAAACTGGTCGATCAGGTAGCCGTTGGCGGCGTGCACTTCCACACCGTCAAACCCGGCAGCGATGGCGTTGCGCGCGGCCGTGCGGTAGTCGGCCACGATGCCGGGCAACTCGTCCAAGCGCAGGGCACGCGGCTCGGACGTGGCCACAAAACGGGGCACGCCGTCGGTAATCAGCACGGTTTTGGTTTTGGCGGTGAGGGCCGAGGGTGCGACTGGCGCCTGGCCGCCGGGCTGCAGGTCCACGTGCGAGACGCGGCCCACGTGCCACAGCTGCATGAAGATTTTGCCGCCCGCCGCGTGCACGGCGGCAGTGATGGGCTTCCAGGCTTGCACCTGGGCGTCGCTCCAGATGCCGGGCACGTCGGAGTAGCCCTGGCCCTGGTGGCTGATCGCCGTGGCCTCGGTAATGATCAGGCCCGCGCCATCTTGAGGGTGAGCGCGCTGTGTGTAGTAGGTGACCATAGCCGCCGTGGGCATGGCGCCGGGCGCGCGGTTGCGGGTAAGTGGCGCCATGACGGCACGGTTGGCCAGGGCGATGGGGCCCAAGGCCAGGGGATCGAACAAAGTAGTCATGGGGGCTTTCAGAAAATCGGGTGGCAAATGTGTGAAATGCAGTGTCGTTTGCGCAGCAGCTGCGTGCGGTGGGCCAGCGCACAATCGCGGCTTGATTTCTGCCTGGAGTGTTTGTGCCCTCACCGCTGCGTCCGCTATTTTGGCTTGCTTTGGCCCTGTCGGTGGGCGCGGCTGTCTCTTTGGGTGTGACGCGTTTTGCCTACGGCTTGTTGCTGCCGGGCATGCGTACCGATCTGGGCTGGAGCTACACCCTGGCGGGCGCTATGAACACGGCCAACGCGGTGGGCTATTTGCTTGGCGCGCTGGCCATGCCGGGGCTGATGCGCCGGTTGTCTCCCACCGTCTTGCTGTGGGCGGGCTCGCTCTTGGCGGCGCTGTTCATGGGTTTGTGCGGCTTTTTTACTGAGGCGCCGGTCTTGCTGGTGCAGCGTTTGTTGGCCGGGGTGGCCAGCGCGCTGGTGTTTGTGTCCGGGGGCTTGCTGGCGGCGCGCCTGGGCAGCCGCGCACCCGCGCAGGCCGGCTTGTTGCTGGGCGTGTACTACGGCGGCACCGGGCTGGGGATTACGCTTTGCGCGCTCTTGGTGCCCTGGGTGTTGGAGGCGTTTGCGGGCCAAGCCCATCCCTGGCGTTTTGCCTGGTGGGCGCTGGCGCTGCTGTGTTTTGCCGCCACGGCCTTGCTGCGCTGGCCTGCGCGGGTAATGGCGCAGTGGGAGCAGATGCCCCCAAGTGCTGCGGCGGCAGATGCCGGTGCGCCGGTGGCGTTTGGTTGGCGGGTGTTTGGTTTTGCGCTGGCGGGCTATGGCATGTTTGGCGTGGGCTATATCGGTTACATGACCTTTGCCGTGGCGCTCCTGCGCGCGCAAGGGGCAAGCGCGCAGGCGGTGACGGTGTTTTACGGCCTGCTGGGGCTGGCGGTGGTGGCCTCGTCGCGCATTTGGGCGGGCCTGCTCAACCGCCACCAGGGCGGTGGCGCCATGGCGCGGCTCAATGCGCTCTTGGGGCTGGCGGTGCTGCTGCCTGCGGTGACGCAGAGCTTTGCGGTGGTGGTGGCTTCAGGCCTGCTGTTTGGCGGCGTGTTCTTGTCCATCGTGGCTTCGAGTACGGCGTTGGTGCGCCACAACCTGCCGCCCAGCGCCTGGGCCACGGGCATCAGCGCCTTCACGATCGTGTTTGCCGCCGGGCAAATTGTGGGCCCCACGCTGGTGGGTTGGATTGCGGACGGCGCGGGCGGCTTGGAGCGCGGCTTGCTGGTGTCGGCCCTGGCCCTGTGGCTGGGCGCGGCGCTGGCCTGGCGGCAGCGGCCGCTGGTGCAATAAGCAGCCTGCGGCGCCGCAGCGTGTGCGGTCCGGCGGCTGGGGGGGTCTCGCCTAAGCGGCGCGGCGGATCATCTCCGCAGCTTTTTCGGCAATCATGATGGTGGGCGCCGTGGTGTTGCCGCCGGTGAGCGTGGGCATGATGGAGGTGTCCACCACGCGCAGGCCTTGCACGCC
>CANFNE010000171.1 GCA_947448105.1 Burkholderiales bacterium | reverse complement strand
CTTCGGCGTTGCTGATCACCAGGCCGCTTTCCACTAAGAGCGGGTCGTCGTAGCTGGGGAAGATGCTGGCCAGGCTGCGCCAGCCTTCGGGCGCGTAGCCCAGGCCAAATTGTTTGGCAATGTCGCCCGACAGACCCCGGCCTTTGAGGTAGGCCACGGCGCCGGGCGCGTCTTTGAGCTGGCGGCGGTAGGCCTCACCGGCTTTTTCGAGCACGCTGGTCAGGGTGTGCTGCTTTTCTTTTTGCTCCTGCGCGCGGGCGCGGTCTTGGGGCGAGGCTTCGTCTTCGGGCACTTGCATGCCGTATTGCTGCGCTAAGTCGTGCACGGCTTCGACGAAGGTCATGCCGGCGTGGTCCATCAAAAAGCCGATGGCATTGCCGTTTTTGCCGCAGCCAAAGCAGTGGTAGAACTGTTTGGTGGGGCTGACCGAGAAGGACGGCGACTTTTCGCCATGAAAAGGGCACAGGCCCATGAAATTGGCGCCGCCCTTTTTGAGCTGCACGTAGCGCCCGACGATGTCGACCACATCGGCGCGGGCAATCAGCTCTTGGATAAAGGTTTGCGGTATCGCCATCCGCCCATTGTAGAAGTCCGCTTTTTCGCGGCGGCGCGGGCTTTAGTCGCCCAGCACCACGCCCTCACGCCGGGGATCGGCTCCGCCAAACCAACCTTCGGGCGTGCGGGCAATGGCTTGCAGGCCGCTGGGCAGCGGCGCTTCCACCACCGTGTGGCCGCGCGCACGCAGCGCATTGGCGGTGGTGGCAGTGAAGCGGCCTTTTTCCAAAATCAGCAGATCGTCCATGGCGCCGAAGTTGGGCAGGTCAATGGCGTCCTGGGCGTTTTGGCCCCAGTGCAGCATGCCGTACAAGGTTTTGGCGGTGAAGTGGATGATGAATGCACCGCCCGGGCTGCCTGCGCTGGCCAGCAGTTCGCCGGTGTCGGCGTCAAACACCAGGGTGGGCGACATGGACGAGCGCGGGCGCTTGCCCGGCTGCACCCGGTTGGCCACGGGCCTGCCGTCAGCGCCCGCAGGCGCAAAGCTGAAGTCGGTGAGCTGGTTGTTAAGCAAAAAGCCACCCTCCAGCCCCAAACCCCGGTTGACCATGAGGCGCGCGCCCCAGCCGTCTTCGATGGTGGTGGTCATGGCCAGGGCGTTGCCAAAACTGTCAACCACTGAGATGTGCGAGGTGCCGTGTTCGGTTTGCGCGGCCATGGGGGCGTAGCTGCTTTGCTGCGCACCGGGCAGACCGGGCGTGCCGGGCACGGCACTTGGCATGCGCGGGCCGCGGACGTCCATCAGCGCAGCGCGCTGGGCCAGGTAGGGCGCATCCAGCAAACGGGCCCAGTCGCCTGCCGGGGCGCTTACAAATTGCGGGTCAGCCACGTACTGGGCGCGGTCTGCAAAGGCCAGGCGCGCGGCCTCGGTGTACAGGTGCAGCCAATCGGCACCGGGCTGCGCGTCGCGAACGGGTAAGTCGGCGGCGGGCGTGTGCGCCAGCGTGCCCAAAATTTGGCCCACGGCGAGCATGCCCGAGCTCGGCGGCGGCATGCCGCACAAGCGGTAGTTACGCGCTGGCGCCTGCACAACCCGGTAGTTCATGCACAAGGGCGCACGTTCGACCGGCTGGTAAGCGGCCAGATCGTCCAGCGACAGACTTCCGGGGTTGCTGGGGTGGCCTAGCACCTTGGTGGCAATGGCCTGCGCTACCTCGCCGTGCGTGAGCGCACTCGGCCCTTCGTTGGCGATGCGCTGCAGCACAGCGGCCAGTTCGGGGTTGCGCAAGAGGTGGCCCGCAGGCCAGGGCTGGCCGCTGGCATCAAAGAAATAGCGGGCGGCCACCGGGTCGGTTTGGAGGGCGGACTCGGCAGCGAGCAGCGTGGCCATGCGTGGGCTGATGGCAAAGCCCTGGTTTGCCAGTGCGATAGCCGGGGCAAACAGCTGCGCCCAGGGAAGCTTGCCGTGCTGGCGGTGGGCCAGCGCCAGCATGGGCACCACGCCCGGCGCGCCCACTGAGCGCCCGCCCACCATGGCCTGGCGCATCGCCATGGGCTGGCCATTGGACTGGAGGAAGAGCCCGGGCGTGGCGGCAGCGGGCGCGGTTTCGCGGCCATCAAAGGCTTGCGTGGTTTTGCCGTCAAAGTGCAGCAAAAACGCGCCGCCGCCAATGCCGCTGCTTTGCGGCTCGACCAGCGCCAGCACCATTTGCACCGCAATGGCCGCGTCCACCGCGCTGCCCCCGGCGCGCAGCATGGTGTAGCCAGCCTGGGTGGCCAGTGGGTTGGCGGCGGCGACGGCAAAGTGGTGCGTGGCCCAGCCGGGTTTGGTCTGCGTGGCGCTGGCGGCTTCGGGCTGGGCGGGCGCGGTTTGCGCCAAGGGCAGGGTTGCGGTGCTGGCCAGCGCCATGGCGATCAGCGCGCAAGTCCAGCGGCTTAAGCGCTGCTTTGGCAGCATGTGCAAGCCGTGGCGCTTGCGGGTGTCGGGCCGCATTATTTTTGCCGTGGTGCGCGTCCCAGCATGTAGAACTCGGGGTTGGGCACCATGCCGGTGGCGTTGGCCATGCGGTTGGACAGGCCGAAAAACGCGGTAATGCCGGCAATATCCCAGATGTCCTCGTCGTCAAAGCCGTGGGCGTGCAGGGCCTCAAAGTCGGCGTCACCCACGGTGTGGCTCTCCAGGCAGACTTTCATAGCAAAGTCCAGCATGGCGCGCTGGCGCGGCGTGATGTCGGCCTTGCGGTAGTTGATGGCCACCTGGTCGGCCACCAGCGGCTTTTTCTCGTAAATACGCAAAATTGCACCATGCGCCACCACGCAATACAGGCAGTGGTTGGCCGCGCTGGTGGTGGTGATGATCATCTCGCGCTCGCCTTTGGTCAGGCTCGATTCCTCGCGCAGCATCAGTGCGTCGTGGTAGGCGAAAAACGCGCGCCACTCGGCCGGGCGCCGCGCAAAAGCCAAAAAGACGTTGGGCACAAAGCCCGACTTTTCTTGCACTTCCAAAATCTTGGCGCGCAGGTCTTCGGGCAGGGTGTTGAGGTCGGGCAGGGGAAAGCGGCTCATGGGGCGGGTCCTGGGTGGATGGTTTGTTTCATTATGCTGTGGCCTTTTGATCCACACCCGAGAGGAAACCCCCTATGCAATCCGCCTACGACCAAGGCCTGGCCACCCGCAAAGCCGTGATGGGCGAAGACTTTGTAGCCAACGCCCTGGGCAATGTCACGCCTTTCACCCAGCCCATCCAGGACCACATTACCCGCGCCGCCTGGGGCGACGTCTGGCAGCGCCCCGGCCTGGACCTGAAAACCCGCAGCCTGATCACCGTGGCCATGCTGACCGCCTTGGGCAAACAAAACGAACTCAAAGGCCATGTGCGCGGCGCCCTGAACAACGGCGCGACCCAGGCCGAAATCCAGGAAGTGCTGCTGCACGCCGCGGTCTACTGCGGCGTGCCCACCGCGGTAGAGGCGTTTCGCAGCGCGAATGAGGTGTTGGCGGGCTTGGGCAAAGATTGAGCGGTTTGCGCGCATTGGCTGCTCGCCAGTCTGAATTCAATAATGCGGCGGCAATTCATCCCGCAGATTGCGCTGCCCCGGCGCCTGCGGATCGGAAGCCTGCTGGCGCAGGTGCAGCACTTCGCTGATGAGTGCGTTGATTTGGGTTTGCTGGCGGATGACGATCTGGTCGAGTTTGTCGAGCAGGTCTTCGGCAAAGCTGGCTTTGATTTCGAGTTCGGTCAGGCGCTGGGCGGCGTCGTGGAGTGCGTCGGGCAGCGACTGCGGGGTGCTTGGGGTTTGGGGCATTGCGGACTCGAATGGAAGTGAGGGGCGATTGTCGGGCTCTGGCTGGCGGTTGGGCGTCAGAACTCAACCCGACATCAGTTTTTGCACCAGGTCGGCGGTGGTGGAGGCCTGGTATTTGCGCATCAGGCGGGCGCGGTAAATCTCGACCGTGCGGTGGCTAATAGTCAGTGCGCGGCCGATGTGCTTGGAGGTCAGGCCCTGCATCAGGTGCGCGGCGACTTCGCGTTCGCGGGCGGTGAGTTCGGCTTTGACCGGGCGGTGCTCGCTTAAATCTTCAAAACTCCAGATGCCAGCCTCATGCGGCGCGTCGCGGTTCAGGGCGCGGCCGGTTACGTGGCACCAGAAGGCTTCGCCTTTGAAGCGGCCGTCCAGGCGGCGCATGATGCGGTTGTCGGCGTAGCTGCCGCTGCGGTTGAGGATGGGCGCAATGCGCGCGCCGGTGCGTTCAAACTCGTCTGCGCTGGGGTACAGCACCTGAAAACTCTGGCCCAGCAACTGTTCGCGCGCGGCGCCAAAAATTTCGCAAACGCGCTGGTTGCAATCCTGAATGGTGCGGTTGCGCGAGAGCACCAGGCCCACAGGGGCCATGTCAAACGCCAGGCGGTAATCGATGTCCATGGTGCGAAGGCCGGTGGGAGTGGGGAGGGCGGGGCAGGGTTAACGCGCTACGAAAAACTACGTATGCGCATAGGTAGTATCGTTGGTGTTTGTCCCTTAGTCTGAACCACCGGAGATTTGCGCAGTGAACAAAATTTTCCCCAGCGCCGCCGCCGCGCTTGACGGCATCGTGCACGACAACCAGTTGATCGCCGTGGGCGGCTTTGGCTTGTGCGGCATTCCTGAAGCCTTGATTGACGCGCTGCGCGACAGCGGCGCGCAAAACCTGACCGCTATTTCCAACAACGCCGGGGTAGACGGCTTTGGCCTGGGCAAGCTCTTGGAGACCCGCCAGATCAAGAAAATGATTTCCAGCTATGTGGGCGAAAACAAAGAGTTTGAACGCCAGTATTTGGCGGGCGAACTCGCCCTTGAATTCACGCCCCAAGGCACGCTGGCTGAAAAGCTGCGCGCCGGTGGTGCGGGTATTCCGGCGTTTTTTACCAAAACCGGCGTGGGAACCATCGTGGCCGAGGGCAAGGAGCTGCGCGAATTTGACGGGGAAACCTATGTGATGGAGCGTGCCCTGGTGCCCGACGTGGCGCTGGTCAAAGCACACCGGGCGGACAAGTCGGGCAATTTGCAGTTCCGCTTTACCGCGCGCAACTTCAACCCGGCGGTGGCCATGGCCGGCAAGATCACGGTGGTGGAGGTCGAAGAGATTGTGGAGACCGGCGCGATGGAGCCCGACCAGGTGCATTTGCCCGGCATTTATGTGCACCGCATTGTGCTGAATGCCACGCCGGAAAAACGCATTGAGAAACGCACGATTACAGAAGCGCCGCGCGACCACGCGGCACCGACCGAAGCGCCGCACGACCGTGCTGCGCAGACCGAAAAAACAGGAGTTTGACCATGAGCTGGACCCAAGACCAAATGGCCGCACGCGCCGCACAAGAGCTGGAAGACGGTTTTTACGTGAACCTCGGCATCGGCATTCCTACCCTTGTGGCCAACCATGTGCCAGCCGACAAAGAGGTGTGGCTGCAAAGTGAAAACGGCATGCTCGGCATCGGCCCGTTTCCCACCGAAGACGCGGTGGACGCCGACCTGATCAACGCGGGCAAACAAACCGTGACCACCATCAAGGGATCGAGCATTTTTGGCAGCCACGAGAGCTTTGCCATGATCCGCGGCGGCAAGATCAATCTGAGCATCCTGGG
>CANFNE010000170.1 GCA_947448105.1 Burkholderiales bacterium | reverse complement strand
GACGCGGTCTACGACAACGACGACTTTGAGACCGCCAAATACGTGATGACGCCGCCGCTGCGCAAGCCCGACGACCAGAAGCACCTGTGGCGCGCCCTGCGCTACGACGACTTGCAGGTGATCGCCACCGACCATTGCCCGTTTTGCATGAAAGCCGACCACCTGGGCCTGCGCAGCTCCAAGTTGCGCGGCACTGCCAACTTTGCGCAGATTCCCAACGGCGCGCCCGGCATCGAGACGCGGCTGGTGAGCCTGTTTGACATCGGCGTGGTGCAGGGCAAGCTCTCGCTCAACCGCTTTGTCGAACTCACGTCCACCACCCCGGCTAAGCTGTTTGGCCTGTTCCCCAAAAAAGGCACGGTTGCCGTGGGCAGCGACGCTGACGTGGTGCTCTTCAACCCGGCTGTCACCCAGACCATCCACGCCAAGCACCTGCACGGCAATTGCGACCACACGCTGCTCGAAGGCCGCACTCTGCAAGGCCGGGTGGAGAAAGTGTTTTTGCGCGGCAAACTGATCGTGGACGGCCACGACTGGCACGGGCGCGAGGGCATGGGGCGCTATGTGCCACGCGGCCCGGTGCAGGCGTTATAAGCCATGGCGTCCACGCGCATCACCTTGCCCGTCGCGCCGCTGCACGCCGACACCTTTGGCCTCTTTGGTGATGTGATCGAAGCAGGCGCCAAAGCGCGCCAGTACGCTATCAACCAAGGCTTCGCCACACGTTTTCACGACCTGGCGCGGGTGGATGTGGGTGACGGCAAGGTGCTGCTCAACGTCTTTCGGGCGCTACCGCGCAGCCTGCCCATGCAGCTCCAGGTGATGGAGCGCCATCCGCTGGGAAGCCAAGCCTTTGTGGCCATGGCGGAGTTGCCGTTTTTGGTGGTGGTAGCGCCACCTGCGCCAGAGCTGGTGCTGACTGACATCCGCTGCTTTCGGGCCGAAGCAGGCCAGGGCGTGAACTATGCCAAAGGCGTTTGGCACCACCCGCTCGTCGCCATCGGGCGGGACTGCGACTTTCTTGTCATAGACCGGGGCGGGCCACCGGGCGAGCGCAATCTCGATGAGGTGGATGTGCTGGCGCACAACATCTGGATAGACAGCTAAACCAGGCGCGCCGCCCGGCCAAGCTACGCGCGGGCTAAGCCGTCCACTCCGTGCCCAACACAACCTGCGCGGCCCGGAGTTCCGCGATTTGCGCGTTTGAATACTGCAGTTCCTGCAATACCGCGTCGGCGCTCGAACCAATGCGTACCGCACCCTGGCGGTCGTGCGCCATCTGTCCGTCAAAGCAAAACCAGGTGGGTACAAAGCACTCCGTGACCCAGCCTGCATCTTCCTTGGCCTGGAATTGAATCGTGCTGCTACCGGGCTTGCGGTGCAAGTCGGCCATCTCGCGCACCGTGTTGACTCTGGCGCTCTCAATGCCGCGCAGCGCCAGCCAGGCCAGCGCCTCCTGCACGCTCAAGGTGGACAGCACTTGCGACACATCCTCGCGGGCCAGCGCGTAGACCCAGCCGTCGGTGGCCTGGTAGGCGCGCTCGGTCGCGGTACGGCCCAAGGCCTGCGGGCCGCATTGGTGGGCCGGCGGCTCACCGTGCACAAAAGCGCAACTGACCAGCGACGCCGCAGCCATCAAGGAACTCTCGGCCCGGTCCCCTTGCGTGCCGGCCAACGCAGGCCTGCCACGGAGGGCGCCTTGCTTTTGGGCAAACAGGGCGCTGACCGCGGCCCACACCGCCAGGTAGCCGGTGATGTAGTCGACGCAAGAGGCCAGCCCATGGTAGGTGGGGCAGCCGTCAGCGCCAAAGCGTTGCATGATGCCCGTCATCGCCTGGCCTATCGGGTCGTAGCCGGGGTAGTCGTGGCGCGGCCCGTGTTTTTCGCCGTGGTGGGCGGTTAGTTGCACCAGGATGGCTTTGGGATTGGTTTGGGCCAGCGAATGCAGGTCCACGCCCAGGCGCGCGCACTGGGCGTCGCCCTTGTTGATCACAATGAAATCGGCTTTTTGAATCAGCGCTTGCAGGATTTCCTTGCCCTGCGCAGTGTTGCTGTCGAGGATCACGCTCTTTTTCCCCGCGCCCGCTTCGGCGCCCCAGATCGTCAGGGCCAGCGGCATGTGCGTGGGACGCGGCTGCTCCACCCGGTAAACCGTGGCGCCGAGTTCGCCCAGCATGCGGGCGGCATTGGGGCCGGCAATGACGTTGCTCAGGTCCAGCACGGTGCAGCCGACCAATGGTGACTGCAACAAGGCCTGGCGGGGGAAATCGGGGGACGAAAAGCGCGATTGCGCACGCTCAAGACCCTGCGCCAGCGACAGTGTCTCTGCCGGCATGAGCGCGGGATAGGGCTGCGCGCTTTGTAGCCACGCGGCCCGGCCCGGCTGGGGTGCGCTGGCGCCGGTGCCTGTGTGCAACACCGCTGTCAGCCCCGCCTGGCGGCCTTGCGGATCGTCCAGCCACTGCGCGAGCGACTTGACCTCGCACGCCGGTATGCCGACGGCACACAACTCCTGCTCCCATTCCTGGGCAGTTTTTTGGAGCAGCGCCTGGCCCACAAGTTGGGCGATGATTTCGGTGTAGTTGAAATGCAGGCTCGGGCCGTCGGCCAGGTTGCGGCCTCTGGCGTGCATGGCGGCGGGGTCGTAGGGCGAAATATCGGTCAGCCCCTGCGACATCAGCGTGTCCCAGATACCGAGGTGCTCGTAGAGCTTGCGGGTCGCGCGCCGGTTCACGCCATTGAGCAGCAGCAGGTGCGCGCCGTCCTGCGTCTTGAAGGGCACGCCAAAGGGAATCAGTCTTTGCTCAAGCCAGGACTGCTGTTCGCCGCTCTGGCGCGCCCGGGCCACCATGGCTGCGAATTCCTCTTTGCCCACGCCCTGGGGCAGCGCTGGTTTGGGCGCCAGATCAAGGTGCGGTGGCAAGCCCTTTTGCGTCAGCGCCAAAGCGCCCATGGCCGCCAGGCCGCCGGCCAGGCGCGAGGCATAAATCTCGCAGCCCGATCCGCTGCGCAAGCGCTCGGTCAATGCCGCGCCCACCGACACGGCGGCAATCACGCCCGTGTACACCGAACTCAGGGGCAGCGGGGTGTAGATGACGGGGCGCTGCAAGGCCTTGGCACTGAGCGCCATATCGGTAAAAAAGCCCAGGGTGGCGCTTAGCACGTCCTCGCTGCAGTCCGCGGGCAAGTGGCCATAGGTGGCATCACCGGGCAAGGCGGCCAGCACACGCACCAGAATCTGCCAGGGCTGCACGTCCATCGGGGCGTTACCCTGGACGATGATGACGTCCGCCGTGGCGGATTCCTGGTCGCCCGCGGTTTGCAGCAGCCCTTTGCCGCGGTTGAGGTAGGGGTCGAGGTGGTCGAAATGCAGGCTCGGATCGTGCGGCGCTGCACCGGCATCGGGGGACGCTTGCAAGCCGGATTCAGACCGGGCCACCAGCACCTGCGCGCCTTGGTCGGCCAGCAGCAGACCGATCAGGCGGGCCGACAGCAGGCCCGAGCGTTCCACCACAGAAATCCCGGCATAGGGCAACTGCGACATGGCTTTCTCCTAATGGATGGCGGCGTACATGATGGCTTCTTGCGTGGCCTGGTCGGCGGCAAATTCGGTGACCACCTTGCCCTGGCGCGCCACCAGAATGCGGTCGGAGAGCGACATCACTTCGGGCAAATAGGACGAGATCACCACCACCGCCTTGCCCTCGTCGGCCAGGCGGTTGATTTCCGCATGGATTTCGGCAATGGCACCCACGTCCACACCACGGGTGGGCTCGTCAAAAATGATGACGTCCGGGTTTTGTACCAGTGACTTGGCGATCACCACCTTTTGCTGGTTGCCGCCCGAGAGTTCAATCACCTTGACGTCGTGGCTGATGGCGCGCACCTTGAGCAGCTTGCTCCAGAAGTCGCCCACCTCGGTGGCGCGGGCACCCGACACCACGCCGCGCATATGCCCGAGCTTGCCCAGCAAACCCATGTAAATGTTTTGGGCAATCGACATGGTCTCGAAAAAGCCCTCGACCTTGCGGTCTTCGGTGATGTAGGCAATGCCGTCTTCCACCGCCTGGCGCGCCACCCGGTAGCGGATGGGTTTGCCGCGCAGCAGCACTTCGCCGCCATGGAAGAAGTCGCGCTTGATCAGCCCGGCCACGACCTTGAAGGTCTCGGTGCGGCCTGAGCCCACCAGCCCGAACACGCCGGTGACCTGGCCGGCAAACACCGACAGGGAGTTGTTTTTCACCATGGACGCCATGCGCAAATTGCGCACCGACAGCACGCATTCGCCTTGCTTGCGCACCACCGTCTTGCTTTGGCCGTACAGGGTTTGCGACAGGTCGCGCCCGACCATGGCCTGGATGATGCGTGCGCGGTCAAAGTTGGCTTTGTCGTCGGTCACCACATGCTGGCCGTCGCGCAGCACGGTAATGCGGTCGGCCAGCAGCAGCGCTTCTTCGAGCGCGTGCGAGATAAAGATGACCGAGACGCCGCGCGCCTTGAGGTTGAACACCAGGTCAAAGAAGTACTTTTTTTCTTCGGGCGTCAGGCTGGCCGTGGGCTCGTCAAAAATGATGATGCGCGCATCGTGCAACACGGCGCGGGCGATTTCCACCATCTGCTTTTTGGCCGCGCCCAAGAGCGCAACGCTGGCCGTGGGGTCCACGTCAAAGTTGAGCGACTGCAAGAACTGCTGCGCCGAGATGTACACGCCGCGCAAGCGGTTGTAAAACTTCTCGCGCCCCAGAAACAGGTTTTGCGCCACCGTCATGGTGGGCACCAGACTGGTTTCCTGGAACACCATGGCAATGCCGTGGCCGCGCGCGTCCAGCGGCGTCTTCATCTCAATCGCTTTGCCTTCTACCAGTATCTGGCCTGCCGACAAGGGCACTACGCCAGCCATCACCTTGGTCAGCGTGGATTTGCCCGCGCCGTTTTCACCCAGCAGGGCGTGGATTTCGCCCCGGCGCAGAGTGAAGCTGACGTTCTCTATAGCCGGCACGCCACCGTATTTTTTGGTGGCATCGCGCAGTTCGAGCACCACGTCGGGCAAGGTTTGGGTGGCGTTCATGCGGCGTCTCCTGCGGCGTTGAGTTCCACGCGCAAGAGGCGCGCGCTGCCTTTGGATACCAGGTACAAGGCCCCGGCATGCTCTGCCACGGCGGTGATGCCGTGGTGCTGGCCATCCACCTGGCTGTGCAAGGAAGAAAGCACCCGACCATCGTCGGCCACGCGCAACACCAGGCCGTAGGAACGCGGCGGCGCCCAAGGCTTGAGCACGCCCATGGTTTTGACACCGGCGCCTTGCAGGGGTTCGAGAAAACTCTTGCCCGAGGACAAGGCGGGCGCCACCCACTGGCTGGGGTGGATCTCTTGCACCATGCGCTTGCGGTAAGCGTCTTCGCGCAGCACAAACTCGACCAACTGCGTACGGCAGACAAAGCAGGTGAGCCAGAAGCCCCCACCCTGGGCCTGCGCCATGCGCGAGGGGTAGCCCGGCAATTCCGCCACCGTGGCGGATAAGGCGGCACCGCTGCCGCGCACCGAACCCAAGGTGTGTTTCCAGCTCTCGCTCCAACGCGCCAGGCCTTTGCTGGCCAGCACGCCAAACGCGTAGCGCGTGTTCTG
>CANFNE010000169.1 GCA_947448105.1 Burkholderiales bacterium | reverse complement strand
GAGCGAGAAGGTGCCGCCCTGACCCTCGGTCACGTCGATGATGAGTTGGGTGTGTTTCCAGTATTCGTATTGCGACTTGCTGATGTAGAAAGGCACGCCGCCGATGTGGCCCAAGAGCACGTCGTAGGCGCCAATCGTTAGGTCCGTTGGAAGGTAGCAGTTGGCTGCGCTGTTGTCGCAGCAGCCGCCCGATTGGTGAAACATAAGTGCGCCGTGGTCGCGCTTGAGTTCTTCGATCAATTCGAGTGCCACGGGGGTGGCTTCTACGCGGTTGACCATGGTTTGTCTCCTTGTTTTTCCGGCAGTTTTTATTGCTGCGTTTTTGGTGCTGCTTGTTTGGTGTTGCTTGTTTGGCGCTCGCAGCGCCGCAGCCGGTTAGGGCGGCCACCTCATGCTGGAGTACCAGAAATCGGTGTCCGCCCTAACCGGCCGCAGCGCTGGTTTGCTGGCGCGCAAGCTATGGAAGTCTTTTCGCTCTTGGTGCACAGCTTGCTTAGCGCAGTAGTCGGTTGGGCATCCCCCCGATTTGAGTACCTCGAAACTTCGTTTTCTGGTACCCCAGTATGAGGGGGGAGGTCCAACCGACTACTGTGCGACCCGGAGCGACGTAACCTAATGCGACGCGACGCGCTTTAGAAGAAGCCCAGCTTGTTTTCGGAGTAAGAAACCAACAAGTTCTTAGTCTGCTGGTAGTGGTCCAGCATGACCTTGTGGGTTTCGCGACCAATGCCGGACTCTTTGTAGCCACCAAACGCAGCGTGCGCTGGGTAGGCGTGGTAGCAGTTGGTCCAGACGCGGCCGGCCTTGATGGCGCGGCCCATGCGATAGGCGACGTTGCCGTTGCGGCTCCACACGCCAGCGCCTAAGCCGTAGAGCGTGTCGTTGGCAATGGCCAGGGCTTCGGCTTCGTCCTTGAAGGTGGTCACGGCCAGCACGGGTCCGAAAATTTCTTCTTGGAAGATGCGCATTTTGTTGTGGCCCTTGAACAGCGTGGGCTGCACGTAGTAGCCGCCTTCCAAGTCGCCACCCAAATGGGCTTGTGCACCACCGGCGAGCACTTGCGCACCTTCTTGCTTGCCCAGATCGAGATAAGACAAGATCTTGGTGAGCTGCTCTTTGGAGGCTTGCGCGCCCATCATGCTGTCGGTGTCAAGCGGGTTCATGTGCTTGATGGCGGCCACGCGCTTCAACACGCGTTCCATGAACTTGTCGTAAATGCTTTCCTGGATCAGTGCGCGCGAGGGGCAGGTGCAGACTTCGCCTTGGTTAAAGGCAAACAAGACCAAACCTTCGATGGCTTTGTCCAAAAACGCGTCGTCCTTGTCCATGATGTCGGCAAAGAAAATGTTGGGCGATTTGCCACCGAGTTCCAGCGTGGCGGGAATCAGGTTGTTGGCAGCGGCCTGGGCGATCACGCGGCCGGTGCTGGTCGAACCCGTGAACGCGATCTTGGCGATGCGCTTGCTTGTGGCCAGGGGCAGGCCGGCTTCGCGGCCATAGCCGTTGACGATGTTGAGCACGCCCGGGGGCAGCAGGTCGGCGATCAACTCGGCCAGCAACAGAATAGAGATGGGCGTGCTTTCTGCGGGCTTGAGCACCACGCAGTTGCCCGCGCCGATGGCAGGCGCCAGTTTCCAGGCGGCCATCAGGATGGGGAAGTTCCAGGGAATGATTTGTCCGACCACGCCCAGGGGTTCCTGAAAGTGGTAGGCCACGGTGTTCTCGTCGATGTTGCTCAAAGCGCCTTCTTGCGCGCGCAGGCAGCCGGCAAAGTAGCGGAAGTGGTCCACGGTGAGTGGAATGTCGGCGTTCAGGGTTTCGCGGATGGCTTTGCCGTTGTCCACGCTCTCGGCGTAGGCCAGCAGCTCGAGGTTGGCCTCGATGCGGTCGGCAATTTTGAGCAGGACGTTGGCGCGGCTGGCGGCGTCGGTTTTGCCCCAGGCATCGGCGGCGGCATGGGCGGCGTCCAGGGCCAGCTCGACGTCTTCGGCGCTGGAACGTGCGACCGTGGTGTAGACCTTGCCGTTGATGGGCGTAATCACGTCAAAGTACTGGCCCTTAACGGGGGCGACCCACTTGCCACCAATGAAGTTGTCGTAGTGGGCTTTGTATTGGATCAGTGCGCCAGCGGCGCCGGGAGCGGCATAAATCATTCGTATCTCCTAGAGGGTTAGAAAAGGTTGCTCCCGTCGCCTGGCGGTCAGCACCGCAGCTCTTTTTGCAAGCCCTATGCCCGCACCGGGTTACCTAGGGTTTATCCCTAGGGTTTGCCACTTTTGGGGCCGAAATTGCGCTTTTTTGCGGCAAAAAGGGGCCGAACAGGCCGTCGCCACCTGTCACTGTCCGCCCTGGTGGCCAAACAGGTGTAACAAATTGGAACGATTGGGCGCTCTCTTGCGCAAATGGGCTTGCGCTGCTGAGGCGCACCGATACACTGGTTTGATAAATACCAGTGGCGCCAGGGTGCGCCCCAGGAGACAAACCATGCGTGAACACTCCCTTTTGCCTGCGCCCGTGCTCAGGCACGCCCGCCAGCAGTGGCTCGAACAAGGCACCGGCTTGTCGTCGGCCATTGACGCGCGGGTCACGCGTTCGTGGCAGCGCAGCCTGGAGGCCGGTTTGTCACCCATGGGCCGCTTGTGCTGCACGGACAACCTCAGCGGCGTGGCCCTGCAGCGCGCCCGTACGCAAAACCACGATCTGGTGAACCAATCGCAGCCCATCATGGAATACCTGTTCGAGCAGGTGCGCCACAGCCACAGCATGGTGATCTTGTCAGACCAAAACGGCGTGCTAATGCACACCTTGGGTGACCTGGACTTTTTGAGCAAGGCCGAACGTGTGGCCCTGAAATGCGGCGCGTCCTGGCACGAGAGTCAGCGCGGCACCAACGCCATTGGCACCGCGCTGGCGGAGACCGACGAGGTGGAAATCCACGGCGCCGAGCACTACTTGGACCGCAACGGCTTTCTGACCTGCGCGGCCTCGCCCATTGTGTCAGCCACCGGCGCGCTGATGGGCATTCTGGATATTTCGGGCGACCACCGCAGCCGCCATCCCCACACCCTGGGCTTGGTGTCCACAGCGGCGCGCATGATCGAAAACAAGCTGGTGCTGTCGGCCTGCCAGCACCAGACGGTGCTGCGCCTGCATGCGCGCGCCGAAGGCATTGGCTCGGTAGCGCAAGGGGTGCTGGCGCTGTCCAACGATGGCTGGCTGGTGGGCGCCAACCGCCGTGCGCTGGAGATGTTGGGCCTGCGCCGCCAAGACATTGGCGCCACCCAAATACACCATGTGTTTGACTGCACCATCGACGCGCTGGTGGCCAGCGCGTCCCGCGCCGTAGGCAACGCGCTGGCGCTGCACACGCTACAAGGCCAGACCTTGTTTGGCACGGTACAAATAACACCGCATTTGTCGGTGCGCGCGCAGCCCGCGCGCAGTGAACCAGCACCCGATGCGCTAACCCAGCAAGACACCGGCGACGTGCGCTGGGGGGCCGCCGCGGCCAAGGCCCGGCGTGTGGCGGACAAAGACATTCCGGTCTTGCTGCTGGGCGAATCAGGCGTGGGCAAAGAGCGGTTTGCCAAAGCCCTGCACGACAGCTCGGCCCGCAAGGCCGGCCCCTTTGTGGCCATCAACTGCGCAGCCTTGCCCGAGCACCTGATTGAGTCTGAACTCTTTGGCTACGCGCCAGGCGCCTTTACCGGCGCGCGCAAGCAGGGCTCGATCGGGCGCCTGCGCGAGGCCCAGGGCGGCACCTTGTTTCTCGACGAGATTGGCGACATGCCGCTGGCTCTGCAAACCCGCTTGCTACGCGTGCTGCAGGAACGCCAGGTCACGCCCCTGGGCTGTGGCGAAACGGTTGCCGTGGACTTTGCGTTGGTGTGCGCTACCCACCAAAACCTGCGTGAAGCCGCCGATGCCGGTCGCTTTCGCAGCGATTTGTACTACCGCATCAACGGCCTGAGCCTGCAACTGCCCGCGCTGCGCGAGCGCAGCGACTTTGCCGCTTTAACCAGCCAACTGCTCAAGCAATGGGGCGAGCCGGTAGCGCTGCACATCGACCCCGAGCTCTTGCAAGCGCTGGGGCGCTACCGCTGGCCGGGCAATTTGCGCCAGTACAGCAACGTCTTGCGCACCGCCGTGGCCATGTTGGAGGCACACGAGACCTGCATTTCTTGGATGCACATGCCCGACGACCTGGTGGACGAACTCCAGACCCTGAGCCAGGACTTACCCGACTACCCCGAGCCACCCCCGCAAAACCTGCAGCAGCTCTCGCAAAAAGCGATTGAGCACGCGCTGGAAAACGCGCGGGGCAATGTGTCCGCTGCAGCGCGCCAGCTGGGCATCAGCCGGCAAACCATGTACCGCAAGCTGCAGCCCCACTAAACGCTTAGGACAAACTGGCCGCGCTGCGTGCACTGCGCAAGCCTAGGTAGCGCCGCTTTCACCCCAAGAACCGGCTTCCCACATGGGCCGACATGCCTTTGGCCAGCTCTTCTTCGCCAAAGAACACCAGGCCAATGCCTTCCTTGGTCAGCAACACGGTGTCGTCTTCGCTGTGCGAGCGCAGCAGGATCTCGATGGCAGGGTTGAGCGTGCGCGCGGTGTCCGCCATGTGCCGGAAATGCAGGGTATCGGGCGTGGCCACCACCAGCATGGCGGCTTGGGCGATATGGGCCTGAATCAGCACCTCGGGCTCAGACGCGCTGCCTGACACCGCTGCGCGCCCGGCCTTGCGCAGGCCTTCCACCACTTCGCGGTTTTGCTCGACCACCACATAAGGGATATTGCGTGCGTCCATAAACGCAGCAATGCGCCGACCTACGCGGCCGTAGCCCACCAGCACCACCTGGCCTTCCAAAAACTTGCGGTCGGTGGACAGGGGCAGCTCGGCAAACGGGTCTTGGCGCATTTCCAGGCGGCGCGCCACCGCAGACTTGCGCAGCACCCAGCGGCGCACCGGCTCAATGGCGGCAAACAAAAACGAGTTGAGCGAGATGGAGATCAGCACCGCCGCCAAAATCAGGCTCACCCCGTCGCTGTGCAGCAAACCCAGGCTCAGACCCAAACCTGCCAGGATGATGGAAAACTCGCCAATCTGCCCCAGGCTCACCGCAATCGACAGCGCGGTATTCAAGGGATATTTGAGCACCAGCACCACCAGCAGCGCTGCAATCAGGTTGCCAAAAATGGCGATCAAGACCACCAGCATCACCTTGAACGGATGGTCTATCAGGATGTGCGGGTTTACCACCATGCCAATGGACACGAAAAACAGCACCGAGAACGCGTCGCGCAGGGGCAGGGTTTCTTCGGCGGCGCGGTGGCTGTACTCCGACTCGCGCATCACCACACCGGCCACAAACGCACCCAGCGCAAACGACACGCCAAAGTATTTGGACGCGCCAAAGGCAATGCCAATGGCCGTGGCGATCACAGCCAGGGTAAACAGCTCACGCGAACCGGTCTTGGCCACTTGCCACAAAAAGCAGGGCAGCACCCGCTTGCCCACGATAAACATCAGCGCGATAAAGGCGCCCACTTCGAGCAGCGTTTTGCCCACTGTCATCCACAGCGGCTTGTCGGCGACCGGCGCCACCGCCGCGTCGCCCAGCACCCCGGCCAGCGGCGGCAATAG
>CANFNE010000168.1 GCA_947448105.1 Burkholderiales bacterium | reverse complement strand
GATCCATTCGCTGCCCAAATGCAGGTGGCGCACCGGCCCCTCTTCAGAAAAGTTCACTTCGGGCAGGTTCATTTCAGTCGTCATTTGTTGAATCATAGTGGCTTAGGTCAATGAAGCGAGTTTGGGAAGGGCGCTTTGGGCGTTGCGCCAGACGGCAGCCTGGAGTTCTTCTAGTTCAATGCCGCGCAACTGCGCCAGCACGTGGGCGATGCGCGGAATTTCTGCAGGCGTGTTGTGCGCCTGCGTGGCACCGCTTTGGCGCGCCTGAGCTGTGGCATAGAGCCAATGGGGCGGAATATCGGGCGCGTCTGTCTCTAAAACAATGGCGTCCAAAGGCAGGCTTTGCGCCAGGCGGCGCAGTTGCAAGGCGCGCTCAAAAGTGAGCGCGCCGCCAAAACCCAGCTTGAAACCCAGGGCAACAAAGGCCTGCGCCTGCACCGCGCTGCCGTTAAAAGCATGCGCGATGCCACGCCAACCCGCCGCCGGGCGCAAAGCGCGCAAGTGCTTGAGCAGCCGGTCGGCGCTGCGGCGCACGTGCAACACGACAGGCAGGTTGGCGTGCGCGGCCATTTGCAGTTGGGCGCAGTAAAAGCGCTCCTGTTTTTCCCGCAGGACGGGCGTGCACAAGGCCGGCACAAAGAAATCCAGGCCGATCTCACCCACCGCCACCAGGCGCGGATCGTCGCGGTGCTGGGCGATTTGCACTTGCAGCGCCTGCAAATCCGCGTCGCTGGCCTGCGGCACGTACAAAGGGTGGATTCCCAGGCAATAACTGTCGCCCCAGCGCTGCGCAAGTGTGCGCACCGTGTCCCAGTTCGCAGCCTCCACCGCCGGTATCACGCAGTGGCGCACGCCCATGTCGCGCGCCGCCAAGCGCATCGCGTCGGCCTGCCCCAGGGTGCCGAACTCTGCCGCGTCCAGATGGCAATGGGTGTCGATCCAGGCCGCCGTCATGGCAGCGGCGTGGCCGCGATCCAATCGGCAATGCGTTCGACCGCCTGCGGCTCTGCGCCAATGAATCCGTGAAAGTGCAAAGCCTCGCAGGGGTTGCCGCTTTCGCCCTCGCCGCCGCTGAACATCAGGAACGCGTGTCGGCGGCTGTTGACCAGGCCCCGGTCAATGGCCAGCGCTTCGTCGGGGCGGCACACGCGGCACGCGTCTTTTTCATGGTGCACCACCAGCACGGGAATGCTGATCTTGTCCAGCGCCTGCATCGGTACCGCACCTGGGGTTTTGGCAGCAGTCACGCTGGAAGTGAGTACCAGGCCGTCGATCAAGCCTTCTTCACGCAGGGCGATGGCCGCCGCAGTGCCGGAGACCGTGCCCCGGCTGGTGCCCACCACCCACACCGGGCCTGCGAAGCTGCTTCGCACCTGGCGCAGCACGCGGCGCAGATCGTCCATGGCCGGTGCGCTGACGCGAAACGGGTAGTCCATGTCGGTCTGGTCACTGGGGCGGGCCACGATGGCCAGGTGAAAGCCTTTGGCCGCAAACAGCGGCGCGCTGCGCACCAAAAAGTTCGCGCCATCGGGCCAACCTTGGGGCCCGATCTTGCCAATACCACCACTGCCGCCGGGCAGCAAGACCAAAGTCGCCTTGGCGTCGGGCGTAGCGCGCAGGTACACCGGAATTTGCGCCCCTTCACGGGCGGACTCCAAGCGCAGCATCCGGCCCGGCGCCATTTGTGCCTCCGTTAAACCCTGCGTCAAGTCGGCCGCGCGCACCGAGGGCAAGAAAACACCAACGCACAACAGAATACGGATCCAACGCATCACTTTGCCCTTTCTTCAGGCGTTTCTTTATTCGGTCAACAGTTGCTGGAGTTGACCTTGCTCTAGGCGCAATTGCCGGCTGCAGCGCTGCGCCAGGCTGGCGTCGTGGGTTACCAGCACGAAGGCGGTGCCGTGTTCGCGGGCCAGGCTGAGCATCAAATCAAACACGCCGTCGGCGGTGCTGCGGTCCAGGTTGCCTGTGGGCTCGTCGGCGAGCACGCAGTCCGGCTGGGTGACCAGGGCGCGGGCAATGGCCACACGCTGGCGCTCGCCGCCCGAGAGTTCGGCCGGGCGGTGGTGCAGTCGCTCGGCCAGGCCCACGCGCTCAAGCATGGCGCGCGCCTTGGCGCTGGCAAGCGCGGGCGCCGCGCGGCGAATCGTCAGTGGCATGGCCACGTTTTCCAGCGCGCTGAACTCGGGCAGCAGGTGGTGGAACTGGTAGACAAAGCCCAGGTGGCGGTTGCGCAGGCGGCCTTGCGCCCCGGCGTCCAGCCCCGCCAGTGGCTCGCCGCACAGGCTGACGCTGCCGCCACTGGGCGCGTCCAGGCCGCCGAGCAAATGCAGCAAGGTCGATTTACCCGAACCCGAACTACCCACAATAGCCAGCGTCTCGCCCCGGTGCACCGCAAGATCAACACCTTGCAGCACGGTCACGTCCAGCCGCCCCTCGGCAAAGCGCTTGCGCAAGCCCATGCACTGCAGGATGGCTTTGGAATTATTCATAGCGCAGCGCCTCGGCGGGGTTGATTTGCGAGGCACGCCAGCTCGGGTACAGCGTGGCCACAAAAGCCATCAACAGACTGATCAGCGCCACCGGCACAATGTCGGCCTGCTGCGGATCGCTGGGCATTCGGCTGATCAGGTAAATGTCTTGCGGCAAAAAGGTGGCGCCCAGCAGGTGCTCCAGCCCGGGCACGATCACATCAATATTGAACGCCACGCCCAGACCCAGCAGCAAGCCGGCGCCCGTGCCAATCACTCCGACCATCGCCCCTTGCACCATAAAAATGCCCATGATGCTGGCCGGGCTCGCCCCCAGGGTGCGCAATATCGCAATATCTGCGCGCTTGTCGGTCACGGTCATCACCAGGGTGCTGACCAGGTTGAAAGCGGCCACCGCCACGATCAGGGTCAGGATGATGAACATCATGCGTTTTTCCACCTGCACCGCGGCAAACCAGCTGCGGTTTTGCCGCGTCCAGTCGCGCACGAGCAGGTCGCCCGTCAGGCTGCGGCTCAGGTCTTGCGCCACCTCGCGCGCCTGGTGCAGGTCGCGCAGCTTCAGGCGCACGCCGGTGGGGCCTTCCAGGCGAAAAATCTTGGCCGCGTCTTGCCAATGCACCAGCGCCAGCGTGGAGTCGTATTCGAAATGGCCCGAGTCAAAGGTGCCCACCACCGTCATTTGCTTCAGGCGCGGCACCACTCCCGCAGGCGTCACCTGCCCACTGGGCGCCACCAGCGTCACCACGTCGCCCAGGTGCACGCCCATGGAGCGAGCCAACTCGCCCCCTAGAACTACACCAAAGCCACCGGGCTGCAGCTGCTGCAATACGGATTGCTGACCAGGCGTGGCCAAGTCGCTCACCTCGGGCTCAAGCGCCGGATCAATACCGCGCACCAAGACACCCTTCATGTCTTCACCGCGCGCCAGCAGCGCCTGGGCGGCAATGAAAGGCGCTGCGCCAATTACCTGGCGGTTCGAACGGGCCTCACGCAGCGTTTGCGCCGGATCCAACAACGCGGCGCCGCCCAAAGCATAGATTTCGATGTGCGAGACCACGCTGAGCATGCGGTCACGCACTTCTTTCTGAAAGCCGTTCATCACACTGAGCACGATGATCAGCGCCGCCACCCCCAGCGCAATCCCCAGCATGGACACGCCCGAGATAAAGGAAATAAAGCCATTGCGCCGCGTCGAACGCCCTGCACGGGTGTAACGCCAGCCAATGCGCAGTTCGAAGGGCAAGTTTTGCAGCATGGACATTGCAGCTAGTCAGGCAACACCGCGCCCACGACCGCGCCGGCCGCCTTGACGCCGGTCTTGACCACCACCGCCCCCGTGGTCACCACCGCGTCGGCCAACGCCACCACGGCGCAGCCCGTGCAGGCTGACGCCACTGTCAGGATAAAAAACCACTTCATTGAAAATCCTTGCTTGTCTGAAGGGCTGATTGTCGCAGGGGCGCGGTGCAGCCGGGCGCGGGTCTGGCGGCGCCGGTGCGAGACAATCGCCCCATGCACCTTGTGATTCCCTTTGCCGCACCGCTCGGCCCCCCATGCCAGGCGGCGCTGGAGGGGCTGGAACTGCCACACCTCAAAACGCTGCTACGCACCCTGACGCCCGACGGCGATCTCACTGGCCACGCCAGCGACCTGTCGCCCCTGAGCGAGCGCGTAGTGAGCCAAAACGCCTTTGCCGACGGCCTCATACCCTGGGCGGCGATGCGCGCACGTGCCCTGTCTCACACGCTGCCTGGCGCGGCCTGGGGGCTTGTCACCCCCTGCCACCTGACGGTCCACGCCGACCACATCGCCATGCAAGACCCGGCGGATTTGCGCCTGGAAGCGGACGAGTCGCTGGCGCTGCTGCAGGCCATGGCCCCGTATTTCCTGGAAGACGGCCTGGTGCTGCACTTTGTGCAAACCGACACCTGGCTGGTGCAAGGCGAGGCCCTGCGCGGCCTGGCCACAGCTTCCATTGAGCGCGTGCGCGGACAAAAAGTGGATCCCTGGATGCCGCGCACCGAGGCCGCGCGCTTGGTGCGCCGCCTGCAAAACGAGATGCAGATGCTGCTCTACACCCACCCTGTCAACGACGCCCGGGTGGCACGCGGCGCGCCCATGGTGAACTCGTTTTGGCTCAGTGGCACCGGCGATCTGCCCGCAGACGCACCGCCATTTTTGCAAGCCACCGTGCTCCACTCGCTGCAAGCCCCCGCGCTGCGCGACGACGCCGCCGCCTGGGCGCAGACCTGGCAGGCGCTGGATAGCGGCCCGCTGGCGGACATGGCGCGGGCTCTGGAACAGCTGCGCCAATCCAATGACGCCGGTCGCCCTACCCTCACGCTGTGCGGCAAGCACACCGCCCGCACTTGGAGCCTGCAGCCGCGCAGCCTTTTGCAGCGCGTCGGCGCCACACTGCGCAGCACGCCCCCCACCGCCCTTTTGAAAAACCTATGAACATCACCCCCCGCGACATCCCACCCCGCAGCGTCTGGGCGCTCGAACAGGCCGGCGTTCACCCGCTCTTGGCGCAGCTCTACGCCGCGCGCGGCGTGACCCAGCCTGACGAGCTGGACAACGCCCTGTCCAAACTGCTGCCGCCTGACGGCCTCAAAGGCGCGCGCGAAGCCGCCGTCTTGCTGGCAGACGCCATTGCCGCGCAAAAGCGCCTGTGCATCGTGGCCGACTACGACTGCGACGGCGCCACCGCATGCGCCGTGGCAGTGCGCGGCCTGCGCCTGCTGGGCGCGCAGCACGTCAACTACCTGGTTCCCGACCGCGTGGTGGACGGCTACGGCCTGACTGCGCCGATTTCACAACGCGTCTTTGACCAGGGCGCCGATGTGCTGATTACCGTGGACAACGGCATTGCCAGCCTGGAAGGCGTGGCGCACGCCAAAGCCCTGGGCCTGCAGGTGCTGGTGACCGACCACCACCTGCCAGGCGCCGCCCTGCCAGAGGCCGACGTCATCGTCAACCCGAATCAGCCCGGCTGCACTTTCGAGAGCAAAGCCCTGGCCGGTGTGGGCGTGATGTTTTATGTGCTGTTGGCGCTGCGCAGTGAGTTGCGCTCGCGCGGCGTGTTTGATGCGGCCACACAGCCTAAATTAGATGCGCTGCTGCCACTCGTCGCCCTGGGCACGGTGGCCGACGTGGTGCGCCTGGACGCCAACAACCGCCG
>CANFNE010000167.1 GCA_947448105.1 Burkholderiales bacterium | reverse complement strand
GGGCCACCAGCGCGGCATGCGTGCCTTGTTCCACCAGTTGCCCGTGGTCCAGAACCACAATCAGGTCGGCCTTTTGCACCGTAGCCAGGCGGTGGGCGATCACCAGCGTGGTGCGGTTGCGCATGGCGGATTCCAGCGCTGCTTGCACCATGCGCTCGCTCTCGGCGTCCAGCGCGCTGGTGGCTTCGTCGAGCAGCAGCAAGGGTGGGTTTTTCAGCATGGCGCGCGCAATCGCAATGCGCTGGCGCTGGCCGCCCGACAAACGAATGCCGCGTTCGCCCAAAAAGGTCTTATAACCGTCCGGCAGCGCGGTAATGAACTCGTGGGCAAAGGCGGCTTCTGCCGCCTGTTGCACTTCGGCGTCGGTGGCGTCGGGGCGGCCGTAGCGAATGTTCTCCAGTGCGCTGGTAGAAAAAATCACCGCGTCTTGCGGCACGATGCCAATGCGCTGGCGCAGGTCGCCCAGTGCCAAGTCGTGGGTGGCCACACCGTCGAGCACAATGCGCCCGGCCTGCGGGTCGTAAAAGCGCAGCAGCAGCTGAAATACCGTGCTTTTGCCCGCGCCACTGGGGCCAACGATGGCCACCGTTTGGCCGGCCTGCACGTCCAGGTTGAAGTGCGACAAGGCTTGCTGCGACGGGCGTGAGGGGTAATGAAACTCCAGCGCCTCAAAGCGCACGGCGCTGCCGGCCTGCGGCAAGGGCAGGCGCACGGGCTGCGCTGGTGACGCAATGGGCGACTCGGTGTGCAGCAGCTCCATCAGGCGTTCTGTGGCGCCTGCGGCGCGCAGCAAGTCGCCATACACCTCGCCCAGCACGGCGAAGGCGCTGGCCAGCAAAATCACATACACCACGGTCTGGCCCAGATCGCCCGCCGTAATGCGCCCGGCCACCACTGCCTGCGTGCCCTGGTACAAGCCCCACAAGAGCGCGGCCGAGGTGGCGATGATGATGAAGCCCACCAGCACCGAGCGCGCGCCGCTGCGGCGCACGGCGGTGTCAAAGGCGTTTTCAGTGGCGGTAGAAAAACGCGCGGCTTCGCGCGCTTCGGCGGTATAGCTTTGCACCACGGGAATGGCGTTGAGCACCTCAGCCGCAATGGCGCTGGAGTCGGCAATGCGGTCTTGGCTGGCGCGCGAAAGCTTGCGCACCCGACGCCCAAACCACAGGCTGGGCAGCACGATCAGCACCAGCACCGCCAGCACCTGCAGCATCACCAGCGGATTGGTCCAGACCAGCACGCTTAAAGCGCCCAGGCCGAGCACCATATTGCGCAGGCCCATGCTCAGGGACGATCCCACCACGGTTTGCACCAGCGTGGTGTCGGCCGACAGGCGCGAGAGCACCTCGCCGGTTTGGGTGGTCTCAAAAAACTCGGGGCTTTGGTGCAGCACATGGGCGTAGACCGCGTCGCGGATGTCGGCGGTGACCCGCTCGCCCAGCCAGCTCACCATGTAAAAGCGGCACGCTGAAAAAACGCCCAGCGCCGTGGCCACGCCAAAGAGCGCAACAAAGTGCTCGCGCATGGCCATCATCTGATCGCCCTTGTCGCCGCGCACCAGGCCGCCGTCAATCAGCATGCGCAGCGCCACCGGAAAGGCCAGCGTGGCCGTGGCGGCCATGACCAAAAACACCAGCGCCAGGCCTATGCGGGCGCGGTAAGGGCGCAAAAACGGGAGCAAACCGGTCAAGGACTTGGGGCTTTTGGATTTGGGGCGTTCAGTGGTCATGGGCATTCAGGTGAGGCAGGTGCGGCAAAAGGCAAGCCAGCGTACGGGCGCTATTGTCGTACCTGCGCAAGGGCGGCCCGCGCTGGGGCTGCCGGGGGGCGCTGGCCTAGAGTTTCAGGGGCGCCGCGTAGCCCGTCATCTCCAGATAGCCCCGGCCCACCAGACGGTCGGCGCTGTCCAGAAGTTCGCACAGGCCCTCCCAATACACCGCGCCGGTGGAGTTGCGGCTGTCAAGCTCTTGCGCGTCAAACATGGCGCGCACTGTGTAGATGCCGGCCGGCGTGCTTATGCGCCATTGCACCGGGTAGCTGGCCTGGGTGCGTGGGCTGCGCCACTGGCGCTCGGGCGCAAACACCACGTCGCCGGGCTTGAAGTTGACCGCCACATCGCCCCGGCGAAACGAGCCGCTGCCCCACAGGGCGCTGCCGTCTTTGTGCCGCACCCGAAACGCGGTCAGCGCACTGCCGTCTTGCAGGTTGATGCCAATCCAGTCCCAGCCCACCGCCTGGGGGTGCAAGAGCGCGTCGCTCCACTCGTGGTCTAGCCAGGCGCGGCTGCCTGCGTCCAGCACATGGCGCTGGCCCTTGAGGCGGATTTCGCCTTGCACTTGGAGTTGCGGGCGGCTGTAGTAGTAGCTGAACTGCGCCGCGTCCGGCCCCTTGCGCGAGTGGCCTTGCTCGCCTTGCAAGAGCAGTGGCTGGGTTTCAGTAAAGCGCAGGTCGAGCGCAAAATCAGCCGCCCGCACCTGGGCGCTCAGGGCGCCTTCAGGCGTGCGCGTGAGCGACCAATCGCGCAGCACCACGCCGGTGTCGGCCAGGCTGGCCCAGGCCGCATCCGCCGGGTTGGCGCCCTCAGGCTTGCCCGACCAACGGGCAATGCGCTGGTCCGACCACAGCGTCTTGCCCGCTACGTCGCTTACTGCCGCGTGCGCAAACAGCAATTGCTTGGCCGCCAGCGCCGACTCCAGCGCCTGGGTAGACGCCACCCGGCGCCGAAAAAACGTGATCTGAAACCCCAGCGCCGCCGCCTGCCCCGCCACGTTGGCAAAGCCGGTGGCGTACCACCACTCGGTTTGAAAGTCGGGGTGGGCGCCTGCATCGCGGGGGAACTTCAAGGGCGCGCCCACACTTGCCGTGGCTGCGCGCGCTGCGCCGGGCAGGCAGGCCGCCGTGGCAGTGGCCATGCTGGTTTGGATGAGCTGGCGGCGGCTTAGGGGGGGAAGGGGCATGGGGGGCGTTGGTGCAGGGAAACGGCTTATTTTGGCTGGCTATGGCTGCGAGCCGAAGCGGACGCTTTGTGAGGGGTGATGAATTGGCAGATTGGGCGAGGGCATGACGTGTGCGACTGCTGGGGCAACGGGAGCCCATCATCCACAATTGCTGCCCTGCCTGGCGGAAAAAGATCTTTCACCGGGAGCAGAAACCCGTCGAAAAGTTTGCCTTGGTTCAAAGCGTGTATTTTCAAAGGAGGTTTACATGGAAATGTTGGATTTATTGCAGAAGGTCACGGCCGCCAGCGGATTTACGCATTCGGCGGGTGTCGAGGTCGTGGCGGCTGACGTTGGAAATGTGACCATGGAACTGGCAAAGAAGCCTGCGCTGCTGCAGTTCAGCGGATTTTTCCACGGTGGGGTGCTTGCAGGTCTGGCCGACCATTGCGCGGGCGCCGCAGCCACCACGACCTTGGCCCCCGGCAAGATTGCGGTGACCGTGGATTTGCACATCAACTACCTGGCGCCGGCCAATGGAGAAAAAATCACCGCAACGGCCAAATGCGTGCAGACGGGAAGCACCTTGTGCGTGGTATCCGTCGCTGTGTCTTCAATCCGCGGCAATGAGGCAACGGTATGCGCAATTGCCACAGTCACTTTGCGGGTCGTTGACATGCCACGTATGGGCTAAATCGCACATTCGAGCCTAACGTGGGTAAGACGCTGGGGAAATTGCGGCTAGGCGCCCTACCAATCTTCCTTCACCGCCATCACCGCATCCCGCCCCGCAGCGCTGCGCCCCGACACCCAGGCCGTCAAGGTGCCTGCCGCCACCACGGCTAACCCCAAGGCCAGCAGGCGCGGCCAGGGCACGTTCAGGTCCATGCTCCAGTGAAAGCTTTGCGGGTTGACCACAAACACCAGCACGGCCGCCACCGCCAGCCCCAGCGCGGTGCCGGCCAGCGCGCCCAGCGTGGTCCAGGCCGCGCCTTCCAGGGCCAAGAGGCGCAGCACCTGGGTGCGCGTCAGGCCCAGGTGCACCAGCAGACCAAACTCTTTGCGCCGCGCCAGCACCTGCGCGCTAAAGCTCGCGGCCACGCCAAACAGGCCAATGCCAATGGCCACCGCCTGCAGCCAATAGGTCACGGCAAAGCTGCGGTCAAAAATTTGCAGGGTGCGCTGGCGAATTTCGCCCGCCGAGCCAAAGTCCAGCAAAGCGCTGGCCTGTGTGCCGCCCAGGGCGTCGGCCAGCGCGCGCAGTTGGGTGCTCACATCCGCCTCGTCCGCCCCGGGCCTGAGCCACAGGGCCAAGTCGTTGGTACGGCGGTCGTCGCTGATCGGCGCAAAGTCCGCGCTGTCTATGGCCACGGTGCCAAACTGGCGTGCGTAATCGCGCCACACGCCGGCCACAAAAAACCGGGTGCGCAGCGCGGCCGCTGGTCGCGCCAGGCCTTGCAGCGCCGCACCCAGCGGCGCAAAGTCCTGGCCCAGGCGCGCGCCATACAAATCCACCATCGCCTCGCTCACGTAAATGCCTACACGACCAGCGGGCACGGGCAGCGCGTCGCCCACCAGCGGCAGGCTGGCGCTGGCGTCCAGGGCCGCACTTGGGTTTGCGCGCAAGGGCCGCACCAGCAGCGTCACTGTGGGCTTGTCGGGCGCCAGGGCCAGGGCCAGGCTGCGCTGGGCCAGCAGGCGCACCACGCCGGGCACACGGGCTGCGCCTTGCACAAAGCGGGGGTCAAAAAAAGCGGTGTCGCTGCTGCTGGCGCTGCCTGCGGTGCGCACGTACAGGGCCGCAGGCAGCACGGTGTCGAGCCACTGCGTGACCGACTGGCGAAAGCTGGCCACCATCACCGTCAAAGCCACCGCCAGGCTGAGCGAAGCCACCACGCCGCTGACCGCAATGGCCGCGCCATGCGGCACCCGGCGCGCGCGCTCGACCGCCAGCAGGCGCAGGGGCTGCTGCGCCACCCAGGGCGCCACGGCGTTCAGCAGCAAAGACACCAGCCAGGGCAGGGCGCTGATGCCACCCAGCAGCAAAAGCGCCACACTCACATAGGCCGCCAGCGGCACGCCAGCCACCGGCGGCAGCGCGGCCAAGGCGGCTGCGGCCAGCAGCAAAACCAGGCCCCGGCGCGCGTGGCTGTTGCCGTCCATACTGGCGCCCAAGCCTTTGAGTGTTTGCGCCGGGGGCAGGCGCGCGGCCATGCGCGCGGGCAAAAAAGCGCCCAAGAGCGCAGCGGCCACGCCCAGCGCGCCAAACACCAGGGCGGCGCCAGCGCTCCATTGCAAAGGCGGCGTGTCGCCTGAAAAATAACCGCCCCCCAAGTCTCCACCCAGCACCTGCAGCGCCGCCACGGCCAGGCCCGTGCCCAGCGCCAGCCCCAGCGCGCTGCCCAGCAGCCCCAGCACCAAGGCTTCGAGCAGCACCAGCGCCATGCGGTGGCTGCGCTGCAGGCCCAGCACGTCGAGCAGCGCAAACTGCTGCGAGCGGCGCGTCACGCTTAGCGCCAGCACCGAAAACACCAAAAACCCACCCGTAAACAGCGCCACCAGCGCCAGCACCGTCAGGTTGACCCGGTAGGCGCGCGACACATTGCCCATACGCTCCGACGCATCGCCCGGCGGCTGCAGCACGGCGCCTGCGGGCCAGTCGGCTTGCGCTTGCAGTGTGCGTGCCAAGGCATCGCGGTCCACCCCGGCGCGCAGGCGCACATCCACGCGGCTCAGTTGCCCGCCCGCGCCAAAGGCCGCTTGCGCCGCCGCCACGTCCATCACCACCAGCGGTGCGCCACTGGCTGCCACCGTGCCCGCCACCCGCAGGCGCCGCCATTGCAT
>CANFNE010000166.1 GCA_947448105.1 Burkholderiales bacterium | reverse complement strand
GAACACGGCTACCTCTACACCGGCCCGGCCGGCTCAGGCCACTTTGTGAAGATGGTGCACAACGGCATCGAATACGGCCTGATGCAGGCCTATGGTGAGGGGCTGGACATTCTCAAGGGCGTGAGCCAAGACGCCATTCCCGCCGAGCGCCGCTACGACCTGGACTTGGCTGACATCACCGAACTCTGGCGCCGTGGCAGCGTGGTGTCGTCATGGTTGCTAGACCTCTCGGCCATTTCGCTGGCCGAAGACCCGGAACTCAAGTCGTATTCGGGCTACGTGGAAGACTCGGGCGAAGGCCGCTGGACCATCCAAGCGGCCATCGAAGAAGCGGTGCCTGCAGATGTGCTCACCGCAGCGCTCTACACCCGCTTTCGCTCGCGCAAGGAACATACCTTTGCCGAAAAAGTGCTCTCGGCCATGCGCAAGCAGTTTGGCGGCCACCAGGAACCGGGCAAGAAATAAGCCCGCAACACAAGCTGTCGCGCCCGCCCGAATCGTCGTCCGGGCGCGGTACACCGCAGACCTTTTTTTCTGAACCCCAGGACCCCCCATGGCCCAAGACATAGAACATGCCGTGACACCCCACGGCGAACAAGCGCCTTCGAGCACGATGGTGATTTTTGGCGCCGGTGGCGACCTCACCAAGCGCCTTTTGATGCCCGCGCTTTACAACCTGGCGCGCACCGGTCTGCTGCCCGCGCAGTTCGCGCTGGTGGGCGTGGACCGGGTGGAGATGACTGACGCCCAGTTCCGCGGCCATGTGGAAGCGGCCATCCGCGCCTTTGCCGCCGACAAGCATTACAGCCAGGCGATTGACGAGGCCAACCTGCAACGCCTGCTCGAAGCCATCGTCTACATGCCGCTGGACTTTGGCGCGCCGGCGTCCTATGTCGCCTTGGGCGAGCGTCTGACGCAGCTCAAAACCAGCCACGGCGTGAGCGACAACGTGATGTTTTACCTGGCTGTGGGTTCGCGCTTTTTTGGCGGCATCGTCGACCAGCTCGGCGCCGCCGGCCTGGTGACCGAGACCAACCATTTCTGGCGCCGCGTGGTGGTAGAGAAGCCTTTCGGCCACGACCTGGAATCGGCCCAAGCGCTCAACACGCAGTTGCGCCACAGCCTGTCCGAGACGCAGATTTACCGCATGGACCACTTTCTGGGCAAAGAGACGGTGCAAAACATCATGCTCATGCGCTTTGCCAACGGCATTTTTGAGCCCCTGTGGAGCCGCGAACACATTGACCACGTGCAAATCACCGTGGCCGAGACGGTGGGCGTGGAAGCGCGGGCCGCGTTTTACGAGACCACCGGCGCCATGCGCGACATGGTGCCCAACCATGTGTTCCAGCTGCTGGCCCTGACCGCCATGGAGTCGCCCGCCTCGTTTGACGCCGACGCGGTGCGCAACGAAAAAACCAAGGTCCTGGACTGCGTGCACGCCGTCAACGCCGCTACCGACAGCGTGCGCGGCCAGTACGCGGCCGGTGCGCGCGACGGCCAGGCGCTCAAAGCCTATGCCGACGAGAACGGCGTGGCGCCGGGCAGCGAAACCGAGACCTATGTCGCGCTCAAGCTGGGCATTGACAACTGGCGCTGGGCGGGCGTGCCCTTTTACCTGCGCACCGGCAAGGCCATGAACAAGCGCCAAAGCGAGATCGTGATCCAGTTCAAGCGCCCGCCGCTCTCCTTGTTTCGCAATACTGCCACCGAAGGCCTCACGCCCAATGCCCTGGTCATCAAGCTGCAGCCCGACGAGGGCGCCATGCTGTCTTTTGGCGCCAAGATTCCCGGCCCCAAAATCGAAATCGGCCAGGTGCACATGGACTTTCACTACAAAGACTACTTCCAGAACGCGCCCAGTACGGGCTACGAGACCCTGATTTACGACTGCATGATTGGCGACGCCACCCTGTTCCAGCGCTCCGACAGCGTCATGGCCGGCTGGCGCATTGTGCAGCCGGTGCAGCAGTACTGGGCCGCCGGGGGCGCACCGCTGGCGCATTACGCTGCGGGCTCAGACGGGCCGCAGGAAGCGCAAGACCTGCTAAAGGCCAGCGGCCGGGAGTGGCGCGAGCTGTAAAACCCAGGGGCTGGCCCGCATGTCCAAAATCATTGTTTTCGCCTTTCCCGTCTTTTTGCTGCTGATCGCGCTGGAGCTGTGGTGGGACCGGCGCCAGGTGCGGCTGGCCACAGCCCGCGGGGCGGTGGCCAAAAGCAGCTACGGCCTGAGCGACACCTTAAGCAGCCTGAGCATGGGCATGCTCAGCCAGGTGGTTGGGGTGTTTGGCAAATTCATTGGCATTGCCATCTATGCCGCGCTGTTTGGCACCGTGGCACTGTGGCCGCAGGCCGAGCTGTGGAACCACTGGTACGGCTGGCTCTTGGCGCTGGTGCTCTACGACTTTTGCTACTACTGGCTGCACCGCGCCGGCCATGAGGTGGCGCTCTTGTGGGCTGCGCACGTGGCGCACCACCAAAGCCAGCACTACAACCTGTCCACCGCGCTGCGCCAAACCTCGACCGGCGCGCTGTTTGGCTGGCTGTTTTACCTGCCCATGGCGGTACTAGGCGTGCCGCCGCTGCTGTTTGGCATCGTGGCGCTGGTGGATTTGCTCTACCAGTTTTGGGTGCACACCGAGCATGTCGGGCGCCTGGGCTGGTTTGACCGGGTGTTTTGCTCGCCCAGCAACCACCGGGTGCACCACGCCATCAACGACGGCTATGTGGACCGCAACTACGGCGGCATCTGGGTGATTTGGGACCGCATGTTCGGCACGTTCGAGCCCGAAGTGCAGCCCTGCGTCTACGGCACGCGTACGCCACTCAACAGCTGGGACCCGGTGTGGGCCAATCTGGCGGTTTATACCGAGCTGTGGCGCCGTGCAGGTGCCGCGCCGCGCTGGGGTGACAAGCTGCGGGTGTGGCTCAAGCCGCCGGGCTGGCTGCCTGCGGGCGGCAGCTGCCACATGGCTGCCGGAGCCCAAGCCTTTGAACTGAGCGCCGTGCGCACCTACGCGCCGCCGCTCCAAGGCGCCCAGATGGTCTATGCCGCTGCGCAAAACGCGCTGCTCACCGCGCTAGGCGCCTGGTATTTGTGGAATGTGGACGCGCAGGCCCTGCCGCTGGCCGCCGTGGGCGCTGCCGCTATGGCGCTGGGGCTGTGGGCGCTGGGGCGCTATTTGCAGCAGCAACTGGCCTGGTGGAGCACGCTGGGCCTGCAAGCGCTGGCCACTGCGGCGGTGCTGGCGATCAGCCCGCTGGGCGCTTAAGCCCTGCTCCTGCTCCGCCGGTTCAGACGCCGGGCGCCTCGCCTGCGCTGCTCGGCGGCGTCACCCCCAAATGCCGGTAGGCGGCGAGCGTGGCAATGCGCCCGCGTGGCGTGCGCTGCAAATAGCCTTGCTGGATCAAATAGGGCTCGATCACGTCCTCGATGGTTTCGCGCTCTTCGCCAATGCTCGCGGCAATGTTGTCCAGGCCCACGGGGCCGCCATCAAAGCGGTGGATGACGGCCTCCAAGAGCTTGCGGTCCATCAAATCAAAGCCCTGCGGGTCCACGTCGAGCATGGCCAGCGCGCGGTTGGCGATGTCTAAAGTAATCGTGCCCACGCCCTTGACCTCGGCGTAGTCGCGCACCCGGCGCAAGAGCCGGTTGGCGATGCGCGGCGTGCCGCGCGAACGCCGCGCTATCTCAAAGCCGCCCTCAGGGTCGGTCGGCACCTTGAGCAGGCCGGCGCTGCGGGTGACGATGCGCAACAGTTCCTCGGAGGTATAAAACTCCAGCCGCGCCACGATGCCAAAGCGGTCGCGCAGCGGGTTGGTCAACATGCCCGCGCGCGTGGTGGCGCCCACCAGGGTAAAGGGCTGCAAATCGAGCTTGATGGAGCGCGCCGCCGGACCTTCGCCAATCATGATGTCGATCTTGTAGTCCTCCAGCGCGGGATAGAGGATCTCTTCCACCACCGGCGAGAGCCGGTGGATCTCGTCGATGAACAACACATCGTTTTTTTCCAGGTTGGTCAACAGCGCCGCCAGGTCTTTGGGCTTTTCCAGCACCGGGCCGCTGGTTTGTCGCAAATTCACGCCCAGCTCGTGGGCAATGATGTGCGAGAGCGTGGTCTTGCCCAGGCCGGGCGGGCCAAAGAGCAGCACATGGTCGAGCGCCTCATCGCGCTTTTTGGCCGCACCAATGAAAATCTCCAACTGCTCACGCACTTTGGCCTGGCCCACGTAATCGTCAAGCAGCTTGGGGCGCAGTGCGCGCTCAATGGCTTCTTCGGCGCCTGAGGCGGGCACGCCAGACAGCATGCGCGCGGCCGGGGCGCTGGCGGGAGAAGGGGCGAAGTCGTCGGTCTGAATGCTCACGGAAAATACCCAAAAAATGGTCGCTGCGGTCGCGATGGTCGCTATGGACGCCCAAAGGCGCGCTGAAAAGGCAGATCGACAAGCCGCCATGGTAGCGGGCGCGGCATGCGCGCCGAAAGGGACGTGGCGCCCGCCGGTGGCGCACGGTGTTTAGCCCGCGCCTGGCAGCGGCCCCAAAACCAAGGCAACCGGTAGAATCAACCGGCGCTCTTGCGGTGCACCACCCCACTTTTCACTGAGCCCTTTTCTTGCCCCACACCACGCCATCCGCCATGCCCCAGCATGTGGCCATCATCATGGACGGCAACCGCCGTTGGGCCAGTGCGCGCGGACTGCCCAAGGCGGTGGGCCATGGCGCGGGATCGCGCCGGGTGCGCGCCATTGTGCAAGCCTGCGGCGAGCGCGGTATTTCGCACCTCACGTTGTTTGCGTTTAGCACCGAAAACTGGCGCCGCCCGCTCGACGAAGTCAGCAGCCTGATTGGACTGCTCACGCTGTATTTGCAAAAAGAAATCGGCAACCTCAACGCCCAGGGCGTGCGCCTGCGGGTGATTGGCGACACCTCGGGTTTTGACAGCCGGGTGCAAGCGCTGATCCGCGACGCCCAGGCCAGCACCGACCACAACCGCAGCATTACCCTGACGCTGGCACTGAACTACGGCGGGCGCTGGGACATGCTCCAAGCCGTCAAGGCCTGGCAACTCGCGCATCCGGGCCAGCCTGCCGACACCCTGAGCGAAGCGGCGCTCGCGCCTTATTTGCAAATGGCAGACGCCCCGGCGCCCGACCTGATGATCCGCACCGGCGGCGAGTCGCGCATGAGCAACTTCATGCTCTGGCAAATGGCCTATACCGAGCTCTATTTCACCGACCTGCTCTGGCCTGAATTCACCCCCGAATCGCTAGACCAAGCCATTGCCTGGTTTGCCAAGCGCGACCGGCGCTTTGGAGGCGAAAGCACGATTGCTGCGACGCCGATTGAGTCCAAGGCGTCATAAAGCGCTGATAGCATGGCGCGCGACTGTTTGGTTCGATCCATTTTTCTAATATCCATCCCCGTTTCAATATGAAAATTTCCATCTTTGGCACTGGTTATGTTGGTTTGGTCAGCGGCGCCTGTCTGGCAGAAATCGGCCACGACGTGGTCTGTATCGACGTTGATCCCCTCAAAATTTCCAACCTCAACATCGGTGTGCTGCCGATCTGGGAACCTGGCCTGGACGCGCTGGTGGAGCGCAACTTCAAGGACGGCCGGCTGCGCTTTAGCAACGACGCGGCGCTGGCCGTAGCGCACGGCGACGTGCAGTTCATCGCTGTGGGCACGCCACCCGACGAAGACGGCAGCGCCGACCTGCAGTACGTGCTGGCCGTGGCGCAGACCATTGCCACGCACATGAGCAAGTACAAGGTCGTGGTCAACAAATCCACCGTGCCCGT
>CANFNE010000165.1 GCA_947448105.1 Burkholderiales bacterium | reverse complement strand
CGATGCCAAGGGCGGCATTGCCGTGGTCTTGCACGCGTTGGCGATATTGAAAGAGGTGGACTGGCGCGACTACGCCACCCTCACCGTGCTGTTCAATTCGGACGAGGAGATTGGCTCGGCCGCCTCGGGCGACACCATCGCCGACCTGGCCGCGCAGCACGATGTGGTCTTGTCGTTTGAACCCACCGCCGCCAAGGCCATGGCCAAAGAGGAAGGCGTGTTGCTGGGCGCCGCAGGCACGGCCACGGTCACGATGGAAGTCAAAGGCCGCGCCTCGCACGCAGGTGCCGCGCCCGAGCAGGGGCGCAACGCGCTGATTGAACTGTCGCACCAGATGCTGGCCACGCAGGATGTGGCCAAAGGCATTCCCGGCGCGCAACTCAACTGGACGTATTCGCAAGGCGGCCTGGTGCGCAACCAGATTCCCGACCGGGCCTTTGCCTTTGCCGATGTTCGCCTGCTGAGCCCCGGCGCGGCCGACGCCCTGCGCGCCGCGCTAGAGGCCAAGGTGCAAGAAAGCAAGCGCGTGCCTGACACCGAAGTGAGCATCAAATTCGAGATCGGCCGCCCACCGTATGCGGCCGGACCGCGCGGCCTGGCGCTGGCGCAACGGGCGCAAGCGGTGTACCAGGAGCTTGATGGCCGCAAACTGATTTTTCACCCCATGACGGGCGCGGGCACCGACGCTGGTTTTGCCAGCCGCTCAGGCAAGGCTGCGGTGCTGGAAAGCATGGGCCTGCCCGGTTGGGGCTACCACGCCAAAGACGAATACATTGAGATCGACGCCATCGTGCCCCGGCTGTATTTGACGGCCCGGCTGCTGCAAGACCTGGCCAAAAATCCGCTGAAATAAGCGCCGATGTAAGCGCTGAAAACTGCTTTACAGCAAGACCTGCCCGTCCACACAGGTCACCACGTCGCCACCCACCCACACCTGCCCGCTGGCGTCTTGGGCGATGTGCACCCGCCCTTCCACGCCCAGGCGGCTGCCCTGGGCGGCGGTGTAGCTGGCCGGGGCGTGGCCCTCGGCAATCAGCCACTGCGCCATGCTGGCGTTAAAGCTGCCGGTCACCGGGTCTTCGGTGATCTGCGCTCCGGTGGAGAAAAAGAAACGCACTTCCACTGCGGGCTCGTCTGACGCTAGCTTGGTGCCAACGCCGCCAAAGGCGCGCGCCTCGCGGTTGGAGCGCCCAATCAGCCCCGGCGCTGCGCCGTCAGCCGCCACCGCCGCCAGCCCCACACCGCTGATGCCGAGCTGCGCCAGCAGCCGCGCCAGCGCGGCCACATCCGGCTCCAGCGCCAGCACGGTGGCAGCGTCGTCCACCAAAAACCCAAAGTGCTGCGGGCCGTTGCACAGGTGCTGGGCCGCAAGAATCTGGCGCGCGTGCAGGCCCAGGGCAGCGGCCAAAGCAGCACCCACCTCAGGCGTGGGCGCGCTGCGCACCAAGGGCGGCGCGGCAAAAGCCAGACGCTGGCCGGCGGGCGAGTCCGCGTGGGGCGTGCGGCTAATGGCCACCAAACCCGCCTTGCACTGCTGCACCACCCGCGCCGGGTCGCGCGGCACGCCACCGGCTTGCAACCAGGCGTGGCAACTGCCCAGCGTGGGGTGGCCGGCAAACGGCATCTCGTAGCCAGGCGCAAAGATGCGTACTTGGTAGTCCGCCCCAGCGGCGGCGGCCTCGGGCGTGGGCGGCAGCAAAAACGTGGTCTCCGACAGATTGGTCCAGCGGGCAAAGTTTTGCATTTGCGCGTCGCTCAGGCCCGCGCCGTCCAGCACCACGGCCAGGGCGTTGCCCAGGTAGGGGGTGGCGGTGAAAACGTCTACTTGTTGGAAGGGGCGGTGGATCATGGTTTTAACTCCTGTGGGCTGCAATGGTAGAGGCGAGCGCCGCCACGCCGCGGTGGATTTCTTCCACGCTGGGGGTGACAAAACACAGGCGCATGCTGCGCGGGTCGCCCGCTCCGGCGAAAAACGGGGCGCCAGGCACAAAGGCCACACCCTGGGCCACGGCGTGCGGCAGCAAGTCCACGGCGTTCATGCCTGCGGGCAAGCGCGCCCACAAAAACATGCCGCCGGACGGGGTGTTCCAGGTGAGGCTGTTGTCGGGGTCGGTCTGTGCTTGCGGAAAATGAATGGCCAAGGCTTGGAGCATTGCATCGCGCTGGGCTTTGTAGAGGCTGCGGATCATTGGTACGTGGCGGTCCAGAAAACCGTTTTGCATCACCTCAAAAATCAGGCGCTGGTTAAAGATAGGGCTGTGCAGGTCGGCGGCCTGTTTGGCCTGCAGCAGCTTGGGATACACCGCTTTGGGCGCCACGATGAAGCCCATGCGCAAGCCGGGCGCCAGCACTTTGGAAAACGAGCCCAGGTAAATGCCACCCTCGGGGTTGCGCGCCGTCAGCGGGGCGGGGGGCGGCTGGTCAAACCACAGGTCACCGTAGGGGTTGTCCTCGACCAATGGCAGGCGGCAGTTGGCCGCCAAGGTACTAAGCGCGGTGCGGCGTGCCTCGCTCATACTGCGGCCCGTCGGGTTTTGAAAATTGGGCAGCACATACAAAAACCGGGCACCGGGCGCCTTGGTTTGCAGATCGGCCAGGTCCAGGCCTTGGTCGTCAGCCGCAAGGCTAACGATCTCGGGCTCCATGGGCGTAAAGGCCATCACGGCCCCCAGGTAGGTGGGCGACTCCACCAGCACGCGGCTGCCCGTGTCGATCAGCACTTTAGCCACCAAGTCCAGGCCCTGTTGCGAGCCGGTGGTAATCATGATCTGCGCCGGGTTCACGTCCCAGGCTTGTCCCGCCGCACGGCTTTGGTCTTGCAACTGTTGCGCCACCAAAGCGCGCAGCGGCGCGTAGCCCTCGCTGGAGGCGTATTGCAAGGCGCCGGCTGAGTCTTCGTGCAGCACTTTGGCGCAGGCCGCCGCAAACTCGGCCACCGGAAAGGTCTTGGCCGACGGCAGGCCACCCGCAAAACTGATGATGCCGGGCTGCTCGGTGAGCTTGAGCAGTTCACGGATAACGGACGGGTTCATCTTGGCCGCGCGTGCGGCCAGGGTCCAGGGGCTTGGCTTTGGTTTTGTGGTCATGGTGGTGGCCTGGCAAGGCTTTAGATGTGGTTTACTCGTCAAATTAGCGATCATATTATCCAAGTCGTATCGCAGGTCTGCACTTGCGTTTGGCTGGGCCAAGGTTGTCTGGGCGAATATTTCCAACTTAACGAAATTGACAAACCAATCCAGTCAATCGAGAATTGAAGTGTCGTGCCCACAAGGGCGCTCCCAAACCCAATCACCATGAACACGATAACGCACCCCTTTACTGCCGTTCTTGATTCGATCGGCGCAGCTCGCCCTTCAGCCGCAGACCCGTACGCCACTGAAACGCAGACCACGGCCTTGCTTCGTCGTGGCGCGGACTACCGGCGCGAGCGCATAAATGCCTCCGACATGGTCACCACCGACGAAGCTGCCGAACTGAGTGGAACAACGCGGGTCACCGTCAACGCCTGGATCAAAAGCGGGCGCTGCATTGGTGTAGCGCATCTGCGCCGTGGCTTCAAGATGCCCAAATGGCAGTTCGAACCCTATGTTTTTCCTGTGATCGAACAACTCTGCGAAAGCCTGGGAACCACCGACGGCTGGCAGTTGTTGTCATTCCTGGAGACTCCGCTTCCGGCCCTCGATGATTTGGCCCCGCGCACGGCACTAGAGCGCGGCGTCAGCGCCAAACGTATCGTTGAGTTGGCAACAGCACATGGGCACTAAGCCTTGTCACCCATGCGATTTGTTGACATTCATCCGTCGGTCATTGAACTTGCTGCCCCACACGTTTTCTACCGCGTTCAGCTGATCCGATCACGCACAAGCAGCGTGGTTTTGAATGGACTGTCCTTGCCGCCCTCGGGGCTGATGCATGGCAGGTTTTGTCTAAAAGGTGCGCCGGTGGCTTATTTGGCCGACAGCCCGGAGACGGCGCTGTACGAATCACTGCTGCGGCGAGAGACCGTGAGCCGAAGCCTGTCCGAGCTGCGGCGCAAATGTCTGGTGGAATTTGCCACCAGAGGCCCACTTCGCCTGGCAGATTTGCGCAGCATGGCGGAGCCTTATCCGGTGCTGCAATCGCTGCGTGTAGCGCAGACGCAAGAATTTGCTGCGGACTGCAAAGCAATGGGCTTGGACGGCATTCTGTATGGGTCGGCCCAACACCCGCAGCACAGCTGCGTCGCACTCTTTAAAAGCGGCATCCTCCAATTGGGTAAACGCGGCGCGCAGCGCTTGGTCAAAATGGGAACGAACCGTCTGTTACAGGTCGCACAAACCGCTCTTTGGAGGTCTGGCGTGCCTTTGGTCGAATAGCGCTTTACGCTTCCTTTGCGGCGGCGCTTTGTCCGCCTGTAATGTGCTCCACCCCCCCATCCCCATAAGCCCGCAGCACCTCAGAAATGACGATCTGAAATCCCTTGTACCAAAGCTTGTAGTCGCGCTTGGCTTCTTGGTGGTCGGCGTTGGCGCTAAAAACTTTGAGCGCCGCCAGGTCGGTCCAGTAATAGGTGGCGTTAAAGCGCAGGCCGTCTTCGCTTTGCCAGGTCTCGCGCCCCAGGTAACCGGAGGTGGCCACAGCGGCGGCTTCGATCTTGGCGTCTAGCGCCAAAAAGCGGGCGTCGTAGGTGCCGGGCTCGAAGATAAAGGCGGCAGAAATCATGGCAGCTCCACTTTCAGGGCAAGCGGCGCCGCTACGGGCCCGGCCGATAAGCGCTTGCCCAAAAACACCACCGCCACCACCGCCAGGGCAAAGCCCAGGGTCATCACTTCCAGCGGCTCGCCCAAGAGCGGCACGGCGGCCAGGATGCTGAAGAAAGGTTGCACCAGTTGCACCTGGCTCACCCGCAGCGCGCCGCCCAGCGCCAGGCCACGAAACCAGGCAAAAAAGCCGGCCCACATGGAAAACACGCCCACATAGCCCAGCGCCAGCCAAGAGGTGGTGCGAATCGCTTGCTCGGGCCAGTGCAGCAGCGCGCCGGGCACGGTCAGCGGCAGCGCCATCACGCAGACCCAGCAAATCACCCGCTCGGCGCCCAAGGCGGGTGTGACCTGCGCGCCAAACACATAGCCCACCGCCGCCGACGCAATGGCGCCCAGGAGCAGCAAATCGGCCCATTCCAGACCAAAGCCCTGGCCGCTTTGGTGCGCACGCAGCAAAGCAAACGCCGCCACCAGCACCGCACCCAAGCCCGCGCACAGCCAAAACCCCAGGCGCGCGCGCTGGTGCAGCACCCAGGCCGACATGGCGGCCGTGGCCAGCGGCAACAACGCGGTAAACACCGCCGCATGGCCGGAAGTAACCTGGCGCAGTGCCAAACCCAGGAGCAGCGGAAACCCAATGGCGTTGCCCAAGAGCGCCATCAGCAAAGGCAGGCGCTGGGTAGACAAGGGCCAGGGCGAACGCGTAACGAGCAAGAAAACCACCGACAAGCCCCCGGCCAGCGCCGCGCGGGCAAAAGTAATAAACCAGGCCGAAAGCTGCGGATCGGCCACGGTGCCGGTAGCCAGCCGCGTCATGGGCAGGGTCACGGCAAAGATCGCCACGCCCAGCACGCCCAGCCATAGACCCAAGGTTTCTTGTTTTGTATTCATAAGGTTCTTGAAAATGGGGCGCTCACAAGGTCGCCATCCAGGCCGCCGTAGCCACCAGCACCGCCGCCATGGCGCGGTTAAACCAGCGCAGCCGCTGCGCCGTGGCCAGGCCGTCCACCACGGGGCCGCTCAGCCACTCGCGCAGCAGCGAGCCCATGGCCGCGTACAACAGGTTGCTGAAAAAGCCAAAGGCAATCATCAGCGGCAGG
>CANFNE010000164.1 GCA_947448105.1 Burkholderiales bacterium | reverse complement strand
CTTATAAAAGCAGGTGTGCGACCCCATCACCTGCAGCCAGACGGTATCGCCCACGTTCAGCTGCGTGCTGTCAGGCGCCAGGCGGGCTTTGACCAGCACGCCGTCGCGCGCCGCGCTCAGGATCACGTGTGTCCCCACGTCTTGCACCTGGCGCACTTCCATGGGCAGCGCGCCGGGGGCGTTTGCTGTTGCCAGCGTGACGTACTCGGGCCGAATGCCCAGCTTGTAGTCGCCGCTGGGCAGCTCGGCGCCTGCGGCCAGGGGCAAGGTGGCGCCCGCTGTCTCAAAAGCCGTGCCGGTGCTGCGTCCGGCCAAAAAGTTCATGCCGGGTGAGCCAATAAAGTGGCCCACAAAGGTGTGGCTTGGGCGCTCAAACAGGTCGGCGGCGCTGCCCACTTGCACGGCGCGCCCGCGCGTCATCACTACCACCTGCTCGGCAAAGGTCAGGGCTTCGACCTGGTCGTGCGTGACATAAATGAGCGTGAGCTTGAGCTCGTGGTGAATTTGCTTGAGCTTGCGGCGCAGCTGCCATTTGAGGTGCGGGTCAATCACCGTGAGCGGCTCGTCGAACAGCACGGCCGATACGTCGGGGCGCACCAGGCCGCGGCCGAGCGATATTTTTTGCTTGGCGTCCGCTGCCAGGTTGGAGGCGCGTTGGTTGAGCTGGCCGCTCATCTCCAGCATTTCGGCAATCACGCCCACGCGTTGCTTGATCTGGTCGGCCGGCATCTTGCGGTTGCGCAGCGGAAAGGCCAGGTTTTCGGCCACCGTCATGGTGTCGTAAATCACCGGAAACTGGAACACCTGCGCGATATTGCGCTGCTGCGGACTGCGCTGCGTGACGTCTTGGCCGTCAAACTTCACGCCCCCGTGCGAGGGCGTCACCAGCCCGGACATGATGTTGAGCAAGGTGGTTTTGCCGCAGCCCGAAGGCCCGAGCAATGCGTAGGCGCCGCCGTCCTCAAAGGTCATTTTCAGAGGCAGCAAGGCGTAGTCGCTGTCTTGCTGCGGGTTGGGACGGTAGGCGTGCGCCAGGTCGAGTTCGATGCGTGCCATATCAACGTCCTTTGCCGCGCACCGGGGCTTGCAGCAGCAGGCCCTGCGCGTCAAACGCATAGACCTGCGCGGGGCTGAAATAAAAGGTGGCCGACGCGCCCAGGTCAAAGTGCTGCACGCCGGTGAGCTGCGCCACCAGTTCGCCTATGGCGGTCTGGAAATGCACAAAAGTGTCAGTGCCCGAGATCTCGGCCAACTCCACCTTGCCGGGCAAGGCCACGTCGCCCGGCTGCGCCACCGTGCGCAAGGCGCTGGCACGCATGCCAACGGTCAGGGCGCTGGTGCTTTGGGCTGCGGACGGCAGCGCCATATCCAGCAGCGGACCATGGTCCAGTTGCACGCCAGGCGCAGTGCGGCGCGCGCCCAGCAGGTTCATGGGCGGGTCGCTAAAGGCGCGCGCCACGCGAATGGAGCACGGCGCATGGAACACTTCCGACGTGGGGCCGTACTGCAGCAGTTCGCCTGCGTCCAGCACGGCGGTGTAGCCGCCCAGCAAAAGCGCTTCACCGGGTTCGGTGGTTGCGTAAATCACGGTGGAGTCACCCGCGGCAAAAAGCGCGGTCAGCTCGTCGCGCAGTTCTTCGCGCAGCTTGTAGTCCAGGTTGACCAGCGGTTCGTCCAAGAGCATGAGCGGCGCGGCTTTGGCCAGGGCGCGGGCCAGCGCCACGCGTTGCTGCTGGCCGCCCGAGAGTTCGGCGGGGTAGCGCTGCAAAAACATCTCGATGTGCAGTTTTTCGGCCAGCGCGGTAACGCGCTGCGCAATGTTTTTTTCGCCCCGCAATTTGAGGGGCGAGGCAATGTTGTCGAACACCGTCATGGACGGGTAGTTGATGAACTGCTGGTAGACCATGGCCACATTGCGTTCGCGCACCGGCACGCCCACCACGTCAACGCCATCGACCAGTACGCGACCGGTGGTGGGCACGTCCAGTCCGGCCATGACGCGCATCAGACTGGTTTTGCCCGCCTGGGTGGCGCCCAACAGCACCGTGACGGCGCCCGGGCGCACATCCAGATCCAGGTCATAGAGCCACTGCTGCGCCCCGACCTTTTTGCCCACACCTTCAAGCCGTAACTCCATCACACACCTTTGGTCAACTGCACCTATTTGGCGCACAAAATATTCGATTGTGAGAATTATTGTTCGCTTTTATTCGTTTGCTCTAGGTGTTTACCCTGAAATTATTCCTTTCGGTTCGATTTAGAGTCAAAGGGTGCGTTTTATGCCGCCTGCGAAAATTTGTCCATGAACCCCAATCCCCGCCAACTCAAACTCCTCACGGTGGTGCAAGCCACAGGATCGGTCACGGTCGAACAGCTCGCCGACCAATTGGATGTGACGCTACAAACCGTGCGCCGCGACGTACAACGCCTGGCCGACGAAGGCCTGCTCACGCGCTTTCATGGTGGTGTGCGGGTGCCGGGCTCTACGGTAGAAAACATGGCCTATCCGCAGCGCGAGGTTCTGAACGTGGAGGGCAAGGCCCGTATCGCCCGCGCCGTGGCGGCCGCCCTGCCCCACGGCTGCTCGCTGATTCTGAACATTGGCACCACCACCGAAGCCATTGCCCGCGCCCTGATGCAACACACCGGCCTGCGCGTCATCACCAACAACCTGAACGTCGCCGCCATTCTGAGCGCCAATCCGAACTGTGAAGTGATCGTGGTCGGCGGCGTGGTGCGCGGACGCGACCAGGGCATTGTGGGTGAGGCGGCGGTGGACTTTATCCGCCAGTTCAAAGTGGACATCGCGCTTATTGGCATCTCGGCCATTGAGTCCGACGGCTCGCTGCGTGACTTTGACTACCGCGAAGTGAAAGTCTCGCAAACCATTATTTCCCACGCCCGCGAGGTATGGGTGGCCGCCGACAGCAGCAAATTCAACCGCCCGGCCATGGTCGAGGTGGCGCAGCTGTCGCAAATTGACCGCCTTTTTTCTGACGCCCTACCGCCCGACCCGTTCACGGACCTCATGGCCCAGGCCCAGGTTCGGTTTGAACTGGCTTGAGTCCCAACCTGCCCCTGTTTCTCGCACTGAAATAACACCTATGACCTACCTGCTCGCCCTTGACCAAGGCACCTCCAGCTCCCGCAGCATCGTGTTTGACGCCGACGGCGCCATCGTGGCCATGGCCCAGCAAGAGATCACCCAGATCTACCCGCACCCGGGCTGGGTGGAGCACGACCCCCTGGAAATCTGGCGCACCCAACTGGCCACCGCCCGGGAGGTCTTGCAAAAAGCGGGCATCAGCGCGCGCCAGGTGCGCGCCGTGGGCATCACCAACCAGCGCGAGACCACGGTGGTGTGGAACCGCGCCACGGGGCAGCCAATCTACAACGCCATCGTCTGGCAAGACCGACGCGCCGAACCGAGCTGTGTGGCACTGCGCGAGCGCGGTATGGCGCCCACCATCCGGCAAAAAACCGGCCTGCTGGTGGACGCCTATTTTTCGGGCACCAAGCTTCAGTGGATCTTGGACCACGTGCCCGGCGCCCGCGCGCAGGCCGCCAACGGCGAGCTGGCCTTTGGCACGGTGGACAGCTGGCTCATGTGGCAGCTCACGGGCGGCGCGGTGCACGCCACCGACGTGAGCAACGCCGCGCGCACCATGCTGTTTAACGTGCACAGCAACACCTGGGACGCCGAACTGATGCAGGCGCTGGACATTCCCACGGCCATGATGCCGCGCGTGCTGCCGTCTGCCGCGCACTTTGGCGAGGTGCTGCCTGCGCTGCTGGGCCACGCGCTTCCCATTGGCGGCGTGGCGGGCGACCAGCAAAGCGCGCTGTTTGGCCAGGCCTGCTTTAGCGCGGGCATGGCCAAAAACACCTATGGCACGGGCTGTTTTATGCTGATGCACACCGGCGAGAACTTCCACACATCGACCAACGGCTTAATCACCACCAGCGCAGCGCAAATAGCCCCCACGGTCGGCACTGGCGTGTCCTCCCTGCCCCCCGAGGGGGCGCGGTCTGGCTTGGGGCGGCCCGGCGCTGCGACCCAGCACGCCACACCCCAATTCGCCCTGGAAGGCAGCGTGTTTGTAGGCGGCGCCGTGGTGCAGTGGCTGCGCGACGGCCTGGGCGCCATCCGCAGCAGCGCCGAAGTGCAGGCTTTGGCCGAGACCGTGCCAGACAGCGGCGGCGTGATGCTGGTGCCGGCCTTTACCGGCCTGGGCGCGCCCTACTGGAACCCCGAGGCGCGCGGCACCATCACCGGCCTCACGCGCGGCAGCACTACCGCCCACATTGCGCGCGCGGCGCTGGAGAGTATTGCTTTTCAAAGCGCGGCCCTGCTGCAAGCCATGGCGCGCGACGCGCAGCAGGCGGGCGCGGCGGCCGTGACCGAACTGCGGGTGGACGGCGGCGCTTGCATTAACGATTTGCTGATGCAGTTCCAGGCCGATTTACTGGGCATTGCCGTGGTGCGCCCGGTGGTGACCGAGACCACCGCCCTGGGCGCGGCCTATCTGGCGGGCCTGTCTTGCGGCCTGTACCCCAGCACCGAAGCTTTGAGCCAACTCTGGAAAGCCGAACGCCGCTTTGAGCCGCGCATCAGCGCAGCGCAAGCCCAAGAAAAAATGCAGCGCTGGGAACACGCGGTGCGCCAGGCCACGGCGCTGTAAGAGGGCTCCGCAGAGTTAGCCCTTGCCTTTGCCGCTCTTCGTCATAGCGAGCGCAGCGCGGCGGCGACGTCGCGAGTGAAGCGTTGCGTTGCGTCATTGCGAGCGCAGCGCGGCGGCGGCGCGAGCACAAGCGTTGCGTCATTGCGAGCGAAGCGCGGCAATCTAGGACGGGATGGAAGCGCACCGCCATGGATCGCCGCGTCGCTGCGCTCCTCGCGATGACGGGTATTTGCAAGAGCTGCGTGAAGGGTGCGTTTGCGGGTGCGGCATGACGGCCGCGTTGGCACGCGCTCTGCGGGGCGGCACAAGCGTTGCGTGGTTAGACTCTGGGCGCACTTCCACTCTCAGAGAACACCCGCATGCAACAACGCATCGCATTTATCGGCGGCGGCAATATGGCCAGCGCCATCATCGGCGGCTTGCTTAAGCAAGGCTGGCCTGCGTCACAGATTGACGTGGTTGAGCCCTTTGACCAAGCGCGCGCCAAGCTGCACAGCGAATTTGGCGTAGCCGCCCAGGCCCAGGCCGCTGACTTTTTGGCCCGCGCCGACCTGGTGGTCTGGGCCGTCAAGCCCCAAACCTTCAAAGATGCCGCCACCCAGGCGCAAGCCCACACCCGCGCCGCACTGCACTTAAGCGTAGCCGCAGGCATCCGCAGCGACACGATCGCGCAGTGGCTGGGCAGCGAGCGCGTGGTGCGTGCCATGCCCAATACCCCGGCGCTCATTGGCAAAGGCATTACCGCCCTGTTTGCCCGCGCCGCCGTCACCGACGCGGACAAAGCGCTGGTGCAGCAGGTCTTGGGCAGCACCGGCGAGGTGATGTGGGTGGGCGCCGAGGCGCAGATTGACGCGGTGACCGCGCTTTCAGGCTCGGGCCCGGCCTACGTGTTTTATTTCATGGAAGCCATGCGCGAAGCCGGAATCGGCATGGGCCTGGACGCCGCGCAGGCCTACCAGCTGGCGGTTGCCACCTTTATTGGCGCGGGTGAACTGGCCAAAGCCTCCACCGAGCCGCCCGAGGTGCTGCGCCAGCGCGTGACCAGCAAAGGCGGAACCACCTACGCAGCCCTGACCGCCATGGAAGCCAGCGGCATCAAGCCCGCTTTTATTGCCGCCATGCAAGCGGCGCAAGCGCGGGCGCGGGAGATGGGTGAGGAGTTTGGGGCGGG
>CANFNE010000163.1 GCA_947448105.1 Burkholderiales bacterium | reverse complement strand
GCAACAGAGACGAGCCGATTAAGTTCGGGTGAAACGGGCAATCTCTACGCGCAGCAATACCAAGTAGGCCAACGCAAAGCGAGGCGGTTCGCCGCAGCGTCCTGACCGGGGCCCCCGGAGTTGGCGGGTAGGTAGCACCGAGCTCTTGGGCGACCAAGGGCCCAGATTAATGGTGGTCACATGCAGGGGCAACCCCGCATGCACAGAATCCGGCGTAACGGTGGGCTTCACACTTTTTCCATTTGCCGGCGCAGGCGCACCTTTTCGCGCCATCAAGTAATAATTGCTTGATGGTCGGATGACTATTAAACTGCGCCCATGCAAACCCTCAATCTAGAACAACTCAAGGCGGCCACGGCGGCTGGTGGCGTCCTGGGCATCACGCTGCGCGCCGACGGCGCCAGCTTTGTGGTGGACGTGCAAACCCAGCGCGGCCAAGCCACCATGGTGACTTCACGCCAGCAGACGCGCCGTTTTGTGGATCCACGCAAGGCCTTACAGGTGTTGCGTAGCATGGGCTGGAACGCCTGCCAAATCGACGTGGGCCAGTGGCGTCCCGAGGAGCGCGCAGCGCAAGCCGTGGCCCGCCCGGACCGCAGCGCGGCACTCAAAGCTGCACACCAAGCAGCGCAGGCCGACGCCGACTACGACCGCTGGTTCAGCGCCAAGGTGCAGGACGCACTGGACGGTCTGCAAGACGGCAGCAACCCTGTGCTGGAGACCGGGCAAATACAAGCGCGCCGTGTCGCTTTGCGCGCGCGGGTGTCGCACCTCGATTAACGGGCGTACCGGGCCATGCGGGAGGTTCGAAAAACCGAGCGGTTTTTGGCCGATGTGGAAGACATTGTTGCGTTTGTCGCGCGCGACAACGTACAGGCTGCGCTTGACCTGGAGGCGCTGCTTCATACCCAGGCCGACCAATTGGCGAACCCGAACTTTCCCCGGCGCCGGGGCCGTGTTCCGGGCACGTGGGAGCTGGTGGCACATCCCAATTACGTGGTGGTGTTGCAGCAAACCCCTAAGGTCGTAACCGTGCTTGCTGTCTTGCATGTGGCCCGGCAGTTTCCCCCGGCGCGTTGAAACGCGCCTGCCCCTTTCTGCGTTAAGACGCGCCTGCCCCTCGCCGCCTCACGCTGCTTTGCGCTGCGGCGCCAGCAGCAGCGCTCGCAGGTGCGCCAGCATGTCGTGCACCAGGGCGTCCAGGTCGTACTGCGCCTTCCAGCCCCAGTCTTGTTGCGCTTGGCGGTCGTCGATGGACTGCGGCCAGCTGTTGGCAATGGCCTGGCGAAAGTCCGGCGCGTAGTCGATGCCAAAGCCGGGCAACTCTCGCGCAATGGCCTGGGCTATTTGCGCGGGCGTAAAGCTCAGGCCCGCCAGGTTGTAGGCGCCGCGCTGGCGAACTTGGTCGCTGGGTGCGTCCATCAGCTCCAGCGTGGCGCGGATGGCGTCGGGCATGTACATCATGGGCAGCGCGGTGTCGGCGGCCAAAAAGCTGGTGTAGCGGCCAGTCTGCAGCGCGGCATGAAAAATCTCGACCGCGTAGTCGGTGGTGCCGCCGCCCGGTGGCGTCTTCCAGCTGATGAGGCCGGGGTAGCGCAGGCTGCGCACATCCACGCCGTGGCTGCGGTGGTACCAGGCGCACCAGCCTTCGCCCGCGAGTTTGGAAATGCCGTACACGCTGGTCGGGTCCATGGCCGTGGTTTGTGGCGTCATCACCTGGGGGCTGCTGGGGCCGAAGGCGGCAATCGAGCTGGGCCAAAACACGCGCAGCCCGTGGGTACGTGCCAGCTCCAACACGTTCAATAGACTTGTCATGTTCAGGTCCCAGGCCCAGCTGGGGTGCTGCTCGGCGCGTGCTGACAGGGCGGCGGCCAGTAGGTAGATTTGGGTCACGCCAAAGCGTTCCACCACGGCTTGCAGCGCGTTGGCGTCGGTGGCGTCCAGCGCCGCGTGGCGCACGCCTAAGTGGCGGGTCTCGGGCCGGGCCTGTGCTGCAATGTCGCTTGAAATCACGGCCTGCGCTCCGTGGCGCAGCGCCAGTGCTTCCACCAGCTCGCTGCCAATCTGGCCGTTGGCGCCAATCACCAAAATACAAGGCTTGTGCATGGTGTGCTCCTCAGGCAAGCAGGCCAAGTTCGCGCCCGGCCTGGGTGAAGGCGGCGACCGCAAATTCCAGGTCGGCACGCGTGTGCGCAGCGCTCATCTGCACCCGGATGCGCGCCTTGCCCTGGGGCACGACCGGAAAGAAAAAGCCCACCACATAGACGCCCAATTCCAACATGCGCGCGGCCAACTTTTGGGCCACTTGCGCCTCCAACACCATGATGGGCACGATGGGGTGGTCGCCCGGCGCAATGGCAAACCCGGCCTCGCCCATGGCCTGGCGAAAGTAGGCGGTGTTTTCAGCCAGTTGCACGCGCAGCGCGTCCGAGCCTTCTAGTAAATCCAGCACCGCAATCGACGCGCCCACGATCATGGGCGCCACGGTGTTCGAGAAAAGATAGGGCCGCGAGCGCTGGCGCAGCAGTTCGATCACCTCGCGCCGCCCGCTGGTAAAGCCGCCAGAGGCACCGCCCAGCGCCTTGCCCAAGGTGCCGGTGATGATGTCCACCTGGCCCCACACACCCCGGTACTCGGGCGTGCCGCGCCCGGTGGCGCCCACCAAGCCGGTGGCGTGGCATTCGTCCACCCCGAGCAACGCGCCATAGGCGTCGCACAACTGGCGCATGGCGCCGAGCTGCGCCACCGTGCCGTCCATGGAAAACACGCCGTCGGTAAACACCAGGGAAAAGCGTGCACCTTCAGCGCGGGCCTGGGCCAGGCAGCGTTCCAGGTCGGCCATGTCGTTGTGCTTGTAGCGGTAGCGCTTGGCCTTGCACAGGCGAATGCCGTCAATGATGGAGGCGTGGTTGAGCTCGTCGCTAATGACCGCGTCCTCCTCGCCCAAGAGCGGCTCAAACAGGCCGCCATTGGCGTCAAACGCGGCGGCGTAAAGAATCGTGTCCTCGGTGCCCAAAAAACGCGAGAGCCGTGCTTCCAGGGTTTGGTGCAGGTCTTGCGTGCCGCAAATAAAGCGCACCGAACTCAGCCCGTAGCCGTGGGTGCGCAGCGCCTCGTGCGCGGCTTCTATCACCGCCGGGTGCGAAGACAGACCCAGGTAATTGTTGGCGCACAGGTTTAGCACCTCACGCACGCTGCCGTCGGCCGCCCGGGTCTGGATATGGGCGCTTTGCGCGCTGGTGATCACGCGCTCGGCCTTGTACAGGCCGGCCGCGCGGATGGCGTCAAGCGCTTTGGCGATGTGCGCGTAAAACGGCGATGGGTGCAGGCTGGCGGCGGCGGCGGTGTGTGGCATGGAAACCTCGGTAAAAAGCTGGGGCACAATGGCGCTATTCGCTCGTGCATCCGTAAAGTGATTTGTTCAGTATATCGAACAAATGTCAATATAAAGGATATTTTTTGGCCACCCGTTCTGCTTCCTCACTTTCTTCCGCGCCCAAAGCTGCGCCCGTCGCCGAGCCGCCGCGCGTGGGCGCCACGCTGGCCGCGCTGCGCCAGAGCCGCGCCTTGTCGCTGGACGAGCTCTCGCGCATGGCGGGCGTCTCCAAATCCATGCTGTCGCAAATTGAGCGCGCGCAGGCCAACCCGACGGTGGCCGTCGTCTGGCGCCTGGCCAATGCGCTGGGTGTGCCGCTGGCCGAACTCTTGGGCAGCGCGCCGCCCGCCGCCGCGCCAGCCATGGGCTTTGTGCCAGCGCACGGCGCGCCCTCGCTGCGCAGCCCGGACGGTCTGTGCGAGTTGCGCATCCTGGGGCCGATTGAGCTGGCCGGGCAGTTTGAGTGGTACGCGCTGACGGTGCAGCCCGGCGGTGCCTTGGAGTCCACCGCCCACGAAGACGGCACGCGCGAACACCTGACGGTGCAAAGCGGCGCGCTGGAGGTGTCCACCGGGCCCGAGACCCAGCGCCTCAAACCCGGCGAAACCGCCCGCTATGCCGCCGACCACCCGCACGCCATCCGCAACCCCGGCAAAACCGTGGCCAGCGCCTGGCTGGTGGTGGTGCACCCGGCCTGAACGAGTTCAGTGCGCAGCGGCCAAGGCTGCGCTTTCATCGGGACTTGACGCCGGTGCCTAAAACCGCTCGTGCGCGCCCAAATAGCGCCACTGGCCCGGCGCCGCGTCACCCAGGCCCACGCGTCCCAGGCGGATGCGGCGCAGGCCGACCAGGGTGAGCCCGGCGATTTCGCACAGGTGCGCGGCCAGGCCGGGGTGCGCGCCTTTGACGGCCAGGCGCAGGCGGCTGCCCTGCGGGCCGGAGCTGCCCACGCTTACCTTGGCGTGCGGCAGGCGCTGGCGCTCGTCGCGCAGCGCGCGCTCCATGGGAACCAGCGCCTCGGGCGGCACTTCACCCTGCACTTCGACCAGCAGCTCGTGTTCCATCACTGCCATGTCTTCGGTCAGCTTGCGCTGGACCCGCCAGTCTTGGGTAAACACCACCAGGCCGCTGGCGCCGGTTTCCAGCTCCACGCTGGCTTGCAGGGCGTGGAAGTGGCGTTTGAGCAAGCGCGTCTCGCTGGCGTCCGTGGGGCTGCGGTGCGCTGGGGTGAGCAGTTCGCGGGCGGTGTGGATCTTGGGCTTTTTGCCCTTGTAGTGCGGGCTGGGAATAGGGGCTTCGGTCAAGCCATCGAGCCAGCCCGGCGGCTTGTTCAGCACCAGGGTCACGTCGCTCAGGTTCAGCAAACTGGCCTCGGCGTCAACTGTGACCGCCTGCTGCTGAACCCGAAACGGCGGGTCTTCCACCACCACGCCGTCCACGCGCACAAAGCCGCCTTCGATGTATTGCTCGGCCTCGCTGCGCGAGCAGCCCAGTATTTGCGCCACGCGCTTGGCCAGGCGTTCGCCTTCGAGCGTCTGGGCTTGGGACGCGCTCATGCTGCAGCTCCGCCCGATTGCAGCCACTGGATGTGTTCCACATGGGCCAAGAGCGAGCGCTTGGCCACTGGCCAGAGGCGCGGGTTGACGTCGTCATAGGCCAGCGGCAGCCACTGGTCGGGCGTGCCGTCGGGGTTGGCGTGCATGACGGCGGCAATCTTGGCCTCGCGCGCCAGGCGGTGCGCCTTGAGGTGCGCAATCGCGCCCAGCGCGTCGGGCAGCGGCTGGCCGTGGGCTGGCAGGATGAAGTGCGCACCGTGCGCGCTGCAGGTCTGGTGCAGCAGGTCCAGCGAATCCAGGTAGTCGCCCATGTGGCCGTCCGGCGGGTCAATCACCGTGGTGCTGCCGTTCAGGATGTGGTCGCCTGAGAACAGCAAACCGTCTTCTTCTAATAGCAAGCACACGTGGTTGGCGGCGTGGCCGGGGGTGTGGATGGCCTGCAGCGTGTGGCTGTCTTGGCCGCTTGCGCCAGCCAAGACCAGGCGCTGGCCGTGCGCCAGAGACGCGTCGGGCACAAAGTGGCTGTTGGCGCGCGCTGTGGGGGCGGACGCCAAGCCCAGAATCGGCACCGACCTGCCCGCCAGCGCACAAAGCGCCTGCAAGGGCGCAGCGCCGGGCGAATGGTCGGCATGCGAATGGGTGCAGACAATCAGCGCCAGGTTGCCGCCGCTGCCGTCCGGGTAGCGGGCGGCGGCCCAGAGGCGGGCTACGTGGTCGGTGTCGGCGGGGCCAGGGTCGATAGCGATAAAGCCGGTGTGCGCGTCGCCCACCAAATAGCTGTTGGTGCCGGGGCCGGTCATGAAGCCGGGGTTGGGTGCGGTCAGGCGCAGCACATTGCGCAGCAAGGCCACGGCTTCGTGGCTTTGCCAGTCGGCGGGCGCGGGCAGGGGCCCGGCGGCGGAATCGAGGATTTGGGAGTGTCGTGGCATGCGGGCATTTTGCAGCCAAAAGCAGGGCT
>CANFNE010000162.1 GCA_947448105.1 Burkholderiales bacterium | reverse complement strand
TGCGTGGTCAGTAGCACGGTGTGGCCTTGCTTGTTGAGTTTGGCGATGAACTGCCAGAGCGTCTGGCGCAGTTCTACGTCCACGCCGGCCGTAGGTTCGTCGAGCACGATCACCGGCGGCTTGTGTACCAGGGCCTGGGCCACCAGCACCCGGCGCTTCATGCCACCCGAGAGCTGGCGCATATTGGCGTCGGCCTTGTCGGCCAGGCCCAGGCTTTCCAGCAGCTCGTCAATCCAGGCGTCGTTGTTCTTCACGCCGAAATAGCCCGACTGGATGCGCAAAGCCTCGCGCACATTGAAAAAAGGGTCAAACACCAGCTCTTGCGGCACCACGCCCAAACGGTGCCGGGCAGCGGCAAAGTCTTTTTGTACGTCGTGGCCCAAGACGCTGGCCGAACCGCTGCTGGGCCGGGTCAGGCCCGCGAGCATGCTGATCATGGTGGTTTTGCCTGCGCCATTGGGGCCAAGCAGGCCAAAAAACTCGCCTTCCTCGATGCCAAGGCTGACGTGGTCAACCGCTAAAAAAGTGGTGCCTGGGGGTCCTTTGGGGGACGAATAGGCCTTGGAGATGGATTGGAAGGAAATAGCAAGCATGGGAGCCCGTGATTTTACGCGCCAGCACTTTCCCGCCGAAAAGCAGGGACAGTGCGCGGGTCAGGCTGTGGCAGAAGCGCTGGCTGCGCCAGCAACAGGAGCCTCGCCTAGCAAAGGCTGCACGCCGTACAAGGTGGCCAGCGCCATCAGGCGCGCAGGCAAACCCTGCACCGCCAGCACCTTGCCCGCGCGGGCGCTGGTGCGCTGAAGTTCAAGCAAAACGGCCAGCGCCGAAGAATCGAAACTGGTCAAGGCCGAGGCATCAAGCACTGACGCACCGGGCTCGGCGGACAAGGCCTGGCCCAAATCGCGCAAGCAGGCCGAAGCCTGGGCATGTGTCAGCGTAGCGGGCAGTTGCAGCACGTCAGACTTTCTTGGTGTTGGATTTGTTGCGCGCGGCCAGAGAGTCGATCAGGCCGTCAATGCCTTTGGCATTGATTTCCTGCGAAAACTGGCTTTTGTAGGTTTCCACCAGCCACACGCCCAGCACATTGAGGTTGTAAATGCGCCAGCCTGCACCTTGGCCCAGTGTTTTTTCCAGGCGGTAATCCAGCTGAATCGGGTCGCCGCTGCCACGCACCTCGCTGCGCACCACCAGCTCTTTGTCATCCGGCGAAGCCCGCAGGGGCTTCATGACCACCGTCTGGTCGCTGACCTGCGAAAGTGCGCCTGCATAAGTGCGCACCAGCAAAATTTTGAATTCGTCTTGCAGTCGCTTTTGCTGCTCGGGTGTGGCCTGGCGCCAACCGGGGCCTACGGCAGACGCCGTCATACGTTGAAAATCGACATGCGGCATGATGCGCGTGTCCACCAGGGTGACGATGCGTGCTATGTCGCCACTGCGCATGGCCTTGTCCGCCTTGATGGTGTCGAGCACATCGACTGAGATGCGCTTGACGAAAGCGTCTGGCGCCTCGTCTTCGGCCCATGCGCTGGTACTGCACAGCGATGCGGCCACAGCCAACGTCGCAAACAGGCGGATAAATAACGGACGGTTCATGGGGTTCCCTTGGTTTGAGGACCGATTGGCCTACCCATGCAACGCGCAAGCGCACTGCCTGACGGACAAGCCCCGGCTATTTTTATGTAAACGTGAATTTTACGGCGCGTCTTCCGGGCTTTCAGGCACGTCGCCGTCGTACTGGCGATAGCGCTGGCGCTGGAAATACGAGTCGCGGGTAAAGGAGTACGCGTCCAGCGCAGCGGCGTCAATCACATCCCCTGCCTTGAGGTAGCTCGCGCGCACGTCGATGGCGTTGAGTACGGTCAAACCGTCGCGCGTTCCCTGGTCGACCACATGGTTGGCCAGATTGCCTTGGTAGTCCAAGGGCAAGGAGACCACTTCACGCAAGGTGTAAGGCCCCAGCACCGGAAGCACCAGGTAGGGGCCGGGCTTCACCCCCCAGCGACCCAGCGTTAGTCCAAAGTCGGCCGGGTGTTTTTCGATGTCCATTTCGCTGGCCACGTCGATCAGGCCCAAAAGGCCAATCGTGCTGTTGACCATGACCCGTCCCAGGCTGTCACTGGTGGCTTGGCCTTTGAGGCTGGCCGCATTGTTCACGACCGACCACACATCACCCAAATTACCGAAAAAGTTGCCTACGCTCTTGCGCACCCAGTGGGGTACGGCCTTGCCGTATGCAATGGCGACCGGCTTGATCAGCGCCCGGTCCAGCACGTCGTTGACAGTGAACATGGCACGGTTCAAGGGCTCTAAGGGGTCGCGTGGGTCGGCGCGGGTGGTTTGCGCTTGCGCAGGCAAGAGGCAAACCACGAGCAGCGCCATGGCGCCGCCCCGCTTTGCCCAAATTCCGGTGCGCATGCCTGACCTTCCCCTAGTCCGCCTGCTTGGCACCCGCACCGTCTGCGGCCTTGCTGTACAGGAACTGGCTGATCAGGCTCTCCAGCACGACCGCCGACTGCGTGCTGGAAATCGTGTCACCTGCGGCCAGCAGCCCGTCAGACGCACCGGCCTCAATGCCCAGGTACTGTTCGCCGAGCAAGCCGCTGGTAAGAATTTTGAGCGAACTGTCCTTGGGGAAGCTGTAGCGGCTTTCCATGGCCAGCACCACGCGGGCCTGGAAGGATTTGTCGTCAAACACGATCTTCTCGACCCGACCCACCACGACACCGGCGCTGCGCACGGCGGCTTTGGGTTTGAGGCCGCCGACGTTGTCAAACTTGGCCGTCACTGCATAGGTTTTCTGGAAGTTCAGGCTCAGCAAATTGGCCGACTGCAAAGCCAGAAACAAAATAGCCACCGCCCCGATAAGCACAAACAGCCCGACCCACACATCATTCTTAGAGCGCTGCATGCAACACCTTTCTAGTCACCGTTAAATCGTAAACATCATGGCGGTCAGGATGAAATCCATCGCCAAAACCGCCAGAGAAGCCACCACCACCGTTCGCGTGGTGGCGCTGGCCACCCCTTCCGGTGTGGGCTGGGCCTCAAAACCTTGGAGCAAGGCGACAAAAGTCACCGTAAAACCGAACACCACGCTCTTGATGATGCCGTTGCCCACGTCGCGCCAGACGTCCACGCCGCCCTGGATCTGGCTCCAAAAAGAGCCTGAATCGACTCCAATCATCAGCACGCCCACCACCCAGCCGCCAATAATGCCCATGGCGCTGAATACCGCAGCCAGGAGCGGCATGGTGATGACGCCCGCCCAAAACCGCGGCGCCAGCACGCGCAGCACCGGGTCCACCGCCATCATTTCCATCACGCTGATTTGCTCACCCGCTTTCATCAAGCCGATTTCGGCGGTAAGGGAAGTTCCGGCGCGCCCGGCAAAGAGCAAGGCCGTCACCACCGGCCCGAGTTCGCGCACCAGGCTAAGTGTCACCAGCAGACCCAGCGCCTCGGACGATCCGTAGCGCTGCAGCGTGTAATACCCCTGCAAACCAAAAACAAAACCGACAAACAGGCCCGACACCGCAATGATGACCAGGGAATAGTTGCCCAAAAAGTGGATCTGGTCCCGGATCAGCGCAAAACGGCGCAAGCTGCCAGGCAGCGTGGTCAGCAGGCGGAAAAACAGGTGCGCGCCATGGCCGATCTCGGCGATTTGGCGGCGTGCGGCAAAACCGACGTTTTTAGGATGGAACCCACTCATACCGCACGCTCCGGTCCGAAGTCTTGTTCCACGCTGACGCTAGGGTAGTGAAAGCGCACCGGGCCGTCGGCCAGGGCGTGCACATACTGGTAGACCAGCGGGTCCGTGCTGTGGCGCACTTCGTCGGGCGTGCCTTGCGTGGCGACCTTGCCGTTGGCCAAAATGATCACGTGGTCGGCAATCGCAAAAGTTTGCTCCAGCTCGTGCGAGACAAAAATACTGGTCAGGCCCATGGAGTCGTTAAGTTGGCGGATCAAATGGGCTGCGGTGCCCAAGGAAATCGGATCCAGGCCGGAGAACGGCTCGTCGTACATCACCAGCTCCGGGTCCAGCGCAATAGCACGGGCCAGGGCGATGCGCCGGGCCATGCCGCCCGAGACTTCGCTGGGCATCAGGTCGCGCGCGCCACGCAGGCCCACGGCATTGAGTTTCATCAGCACGATGTCGCGGATCAGGTCTTCGGACAGGTCGGTGTGTTCGCGCAGGGGAAAGGCCACGTTTTCGTACACAGACAAATCAGCAAACAGCGCGCCAAACTGGAACAGCATGCCCATGCGGCGGCGCGCGGCGTACAGCTCTTTTTGGTGCATGGGCGTTATGTCTTGCCCGTCAAACAGCAGCGTGCCGGACTGGGCCCGGTTTTGGCCGCCGATCAGGCGCAGGATAGTGGTCTTGCCGCCGCCCGAGGCGCCCATCAGCGCGGTGACCTTGCCGCGCGGCACTTGCAGGGAAACATCGTCGAGGATGACCCGCTCGCCGTAACCAAAGGTCAGGTGATTGAGTTCGACGAGAGCGTGGGGGAAGGTTTGCATGCTGGCAAGTAAATTGTGGGCCGATCATACGGGATTACCCCCATTCCCCGAGCGGGGGCTGGCAGGGCTTACCGCAGGTTTACGGCCGTAAACCTGGACATGGCCACAATGGGTGCGCGCTTAGCGCGGCAAATCGCTGCTTCCCATCAGGTAAGTGTCCACCGCGCGCGCGGCTTGGCGGCCTTCGCGGATCGCCCAGACCACCAGTGACTGGCCGCGACGCATGTCGCCTGCGACAAACACTTTTTTGACGTTCGTCGCGTAACCACCACGTTCTTCGGTGCTGGCTTTGGCGTTGGCGCGGGCATCTTTTTCCACGCCAAAGGCGTCGAGCACGGTCGCAACCGGGTTGACAAAGCCCATGGCCAGCAAAACCAGATCAGCTTGGTGGTTTTTCTCGGTGCCGGGGATTTCGACCAGTTTGCCGTCCTTGAACTCGACGTGCACCGTGGTCAAACCGGTGACTTTGCCGTTTTCACCGGTAAAGGCCTTGGTAGAGACGGCAAATTCGCGCACGCAGCCTTCTTCGTGGCTGGAGCTGGTGCGCAACTTGAGCGGCCAGTAGGGCCAGGTCAGGGGGCGGTTTTCAACTTCGGGGGGCTGGGGCATGACCTCAAACTGGGTGACGCTGGCCGCACCATGGCGGTTGCTGGTGCCCACGCAGTCACTTCCGGTGTCACCACCACCGATCACGATCACGTGCTTGCTGTCGGCGCGCAACTGGCCTTTGAGCTTGTCGCCGGCGTTGACCTTGTTTTGCTGGGGCAAAAATTCCATGGCGAAGTGGATGCCGTCGAGCTCGCGCCCGGGCACCGGCAAATCGCGCGACTGCTCGGAGCCGCCGGTGAGTAGCACTGCGTCAAAGTCAGCCTGCAACTGTGCGGCAGAAATGGTTTCTTTCGCCCAGTTGGTCACTTTAGAACCCTTGGGCATCTCGCCCACCAGCACGCTGGTGCGGATGGTGACGCCTTCGGCCTGCAACTGCGCGGCACGCCGGTCGATGTGCGACTTTTCCATCTTGAAGTCAGGAATGCCGTAGCGCAGCAGGCCGCCAATGCGGTCGTTTTTCTCGAACAAGGTCACGTCGTGGCCCACGCGCGCGAGCTGCTGGGCGGCCGCCATGCCGGCGGGGCCGGAGCCGACCACGGCGATTTTTTTGCCGGTTTTGGACTTGGGCAGCTGGGGCGTGACCCAGCCTACGCTCCAGGCGCGGTCGATGATGGCGTGCTCAATCGACTTGATGCCCACTGCGTCGTCGTTGACATTGAGCGTGCAAGCTGCTTCGCAGGGCGCGGGGCAAATGCGGCCGGTGAACTCGGGGAAGTTGTTGGTGCTGTGCAAGACGTCAATCGCGTTTTTCCAGTCACCCTGGAACACCAGCTCGTTGA
>CANFNE010000161.1 GCA_947448105.1 Burkholderiales bacterium | reverse complement strand
TAGGTCAGCGCATCGCACAGCACCAGGCGGCCTTCAGCGTCGGTGTTAAGAATCTCGATGGTCTGGCCGCTCATGCTGGTGACCACGTCGCCCGGCTTGACGGCCCGGCCGTTGATCAGGTTTTCGCAAGCTGGAATCAGACCCACCACGTTGACGGCGGGTTTGAGCATGGCCAGGGTTTTGAAGGTGCCCAGCACGCTGGCCGCGCCCGACATGTCGAACTTCATCTCGTCCATCTCGCCTGCGGGCTTGATGGAGATGCCGCCGCTGTCAAAGGTAATGCCCTTGCCCACGAGCACGGTGGGCGCCTTGCTCTTGGCCGCGCCGTTGTAGCGCAGCACGATAAAGCGCAGCGGCTGGTCCGAGCCCTGGGCCACGGCCATAAAAGAACCCATGCCCAGTTTGGCCACTTCTTTGGGGCCCAACACCTCACAGCTGAACTTGGCGTGCTGCGCCAGCGCTTTGGCCGCCTCACCCAGGTGCTGGGGTGTGGCGTGGTTGGCCGGACGGTTGGCCCATTCCTTAGCGAATTCGACGCCAGCCACGATGGCAACAGTGCGCTCGAAGGTGGATGTAACTTCGGACGCGTTGCGTACGCCCAGGGTCACCTTTTGCAAAGTGCGCGCCTGCGGCTTGGATTTGGTGGCGGTGTAGCTGTACGTGGCGTCGGCGACCGCATTCACGGCGGCGCGCACGGCGTCTTCCTGGGCGGGCGCGGCAAAACAGACCACCAGTTTCTTCAGATTGGGCGACTTGGCTGTCGCTAAAGCGGCCATGACGGCGGAGCGGGTCGCGCGCGCGCCGCCATCGGCCACCTGGGCCAGCACCAGGCGCACGGCGGCGGCCTGGAGTGGGCGGTACAGCGCCAGACATTTGCCAGCGGCGGCCTCTAAGTCGCCGGACTTGAGGGCGCTGGCGATCAGCGTGGACAGATCGTCCTTGCCCGCCTTGAAGTCCTTGGGCACCAAAAGCACCAACAGGTCGGCTTTTTCGTCGGCGGCGCCAACCAAATCGAGGGGTTTGAGTTCAAAGTTCATAATTCAGCCTTTCAATCGTTTCCATGTTATTCCATTCCTCCCTCCGCAAAGAACTGGCCCGCACATTTGGCGCAACGCTGGTGGTGCTGGTGACGGTGGTGATGACCATGACACTGATCCGCACCCTGAGCGAGGCCACGCGCGGCGTGTTTAACCCCGCCGATGTCTTGATCATCATGGGTTACACCGTGCTGTCGGACCTGCCCACCATCCTTTCGCTGAGCCTGTTTATTGCCGTAGTCACGGTGCTTACGCGCATGTACCGCGACAGTGAAATGGTGATTTGGCTTGGCAGCGGGCGGGGGTTGGCATCGCTGCTGCGACCGTTGCTGCGGTTTTGCTGGCCCATCTTCGTAGTGATCTTTGTGCTGGCTTTTGTGGTGCTGCCCTGGGCCTTTGGCCGTATTGAAGACCTGCGCGACCAGTACGAGAAGCGGGGCGACATCGCCCGCGTTGAAGCCGGACAGTTCCAAGAGTCGGCCAACGGCGACCGGGTTTTCTTTATTGAGCGTGATGAAAAAGACAAGCTTGCGGGCACGCATGTGTTCATGGTGACCCGGGAGCCGGGCAAAGAAACCATTACTTCTGCGGCGCGCGGCACGGTGCAAACCCTGGGCAATGACCAGTTTTTGGTACTGGAAAACGGCCAGCGCCTGGAAAAATCCGAAGGGAGTGACGCGCTCAGCGTAAGCACTTTTGCCCGCTATGGCGCGCGCGTGGGGGCGGACAACACCTCGGCACGTTCGATTGTTCCCCTCAACACCCTGCCCGCCATCGCGCTGCTGCAAAGCCCCAACCCGCGCAACAACGCCGAACTGGTTTGGCGCTCTGGCCTGTTTTTGGCGGCGATCAATCTGGTGCTGATTGCACTGGCCGCGGCCGGCGCCAACCCGCGCTCAGGACGCACGGCCAATATGGCGTTTGCCTTTTTAATTTTTGTCGTCTACTTCAACCTGCTGGTGCTGGGCAAAAATTGGGTAGCGACCGAACACATTTCCATGGGCGGCTTTTTAATAGCCCTGCACGGCGGCGCACTGGCGCTGGCCCTGCTGTGGCTGGCCGCACGCCACAACCAATGGGCGCTGCCCAGCCTGCGCGGCACACCGAGACCCAAGCCATGAAGACGGTTCGCAAGCTTCTCTACCGCGAAGTGTTTGTGGCGGTAGCGGCGGTGACGCTGGCCTTTGTTTCGCTGTTCTTCTTTTTTGACTTTGTAGACGAACTGCAATCCGTAGGCCGCAACAAGGCCGTGGGCTATTCGGTGGCGCAGGCGCTGGTCTATGTGGCGCTGATGGTGCCCAGCCATGTGTATGAGCTGCTGCCCATTACCGTGTTGATTGGCACCATCTTTGTCATGGCGCGCTTGGCCAACAGCTCGGAATTTACGATTTTGCGCACCAGCGGCCTGGGGCCCTGGGCGGCCTTGCGCCTGCTGCTGCTGATGGGCCTGAGCTTTGTTGTTTTGACCTTCGCCGTGGGCGACTACCTGGCGCCGCTGGCCGACAAAACTGCGCAGCTGCTTAAAGCCCAGTTCCAAGGCCGCATTACCGTGGGCAAAACCGGTGCCTGGATCAAGGAGCGCCAGCCCTACAGCAGCTTTTCCGTCAACGTAGCCGCACTGGCCAGTGACGCGAGCATGCAGGGGGTACGCATTTTTGAGCTCAACAACCGCGGCGAAATCGTCTCACTGACCGAGGCACAAAGCGGCACCTTTGGACCCGGCGACTCGTGGTTGCTGCGCGACGTGCGGCGCACCGAGTTTGTGGTTGCCGACCAAGGCCCGGCGCGCGCAGTGATCACCCAGCAGGCGAGTTTTTCGTGGCAAAACAAGCTCAGCGCGGAAATGGTCTCAGCCGCCGTGCTGCGCCCGGACCGCATGGGCACCATTGACCTATTCCAATACACGCGCCACCTGCGCAACAACGGGCAGTCAGCGCAAAAGTACGAAATCCAATTCTGGAAAAAAGTGTTTTACCCCCTGAGCTGTCTGGTCATGGTGATGCTGGCCCTTCCGTTTGCGTACCTGCACTTTCGCTCGGGCAGCACCACGTCCATGGTGTTTGGCGGGGTGATGGCGGGCATCAGCTTTGTGTTGCTGAACAACGTGCTGGGGGATTTGGGCTATTTGCAAGGCTGGCAGCCCTGGTTTACCGCCGCCCTGCCCGGCCTGATTTACTCTTTTGCCTCGCTGTCAGCCTTTGGTTGGCTGGTGCTTCGACGATGACACTTCGCTCTGACATTTCCAACCCAAGTGACGCCGCAGTGCGCGGCATTGTCTTGTTCGCCCACGGCTCGCGCGACCCGCTGTGGCACCGGCCCATGCAGGCGGTGGCGCAGCGCGTCTTGCGAAGTACACCCGGCGTGGCGGTGGAATGCGCCTACCTTGAACTCAGCACGCCCAACCTGGCCAGTGCCTGCGCCAACCTGCTGGCGTGTGGGGTGGGCACCATCACCATCGTGCCGCTGTTTTTGGGCGTGGGCAAACATGCACGCGAAGACCTGCCGCTTTTGGTTGCCGAACTGCGCGCAGCGCACCCGCACACGGTGTTTGAGTTGCAGGCGGCCGTGGGCGAAGACACGCGCCTGATTGCGCTGCTGGCCGAGATGGCGGTAGAGCGGCCCTGAAAGGGCGCTTTTCTTGGCGGGGAACGCGTGCTTGCCTAAGCGGATGCCGCATAATGAACGACATCTATAGCTGAAATTCGATATGAATCTGCACCAGTTTCGCTTTGTCCAAGAGGCGGTTCGCCGCAACCTCAACCTCACCGAGGCCGCCAAGGCCTTGCACACCTCACAGCCCGGCGTGTCCAAAGCCATCATCGAGCTCGAAGACGAGCTGGGCATCGAAATTTTTGCCCGCCACGGCAAGCGCCTTAAACGCGTGACCGAGCCAGGCCAGCACGTGCTCAAAAGCATTGACCTGATCCTGCGCGAAGTGGGCAACCTCAAGCGCATCGGCGAACAATTCAGCCGCCAGGACAGCGGCACCTTGTCGATTGCCACAACCCACACCCAGGCCCGCTACGTGCTGCCTGAAAAAGTGGCAGCCCTGCGCAGCGCCTTTCCCAAGGTCAACATCAGCCTGCACCAGGGCGCGCCCGACCAGGTGGCGCGCATGCTGATCGACGAGGTGGCCGAAATCGGTATTGCCACAGAATCATTGGCAGACTACGCCGAACTCGTCACCCTGCCCTGTTACCAGTGGCAGCACATGCTGGTCATGCCGATTGACCACCCCCTGGCGCACAAAGTGCGCATTACGCTGGAGGATGTGGCGCACGAGCCGCTAATCACCTACCACCCCTCATTTACCGGCCGCACCAAGATCGACCTGGCCTTTGCCGCGCAAAAGCTGGAGCCGCGCATCGCCCTGGAGGCCATTGACTCGGACGTGATCACCACCTACGTGCGCTTGGGGCTGGGCATTGGCATTGCGGCGGAGATGGCGGTGCGCGACATCATGGAGCAAGGCGCACACAGCGGGCTGGTGGTGCGCCCGGCGGGCCACCTGTTTGGCCAGAACACGGCGCGTGTGGCCTTCAAACGCAGCGCCTACCTGCGTAATTTTGTCTACACCTTTGCCGAGCTTCTGAGCAGCCGCCTGACCCGCGAGACCGTGGACCGCGCCATGGCCGGGCACCTGAACGACGCAGACTTGTAAGCCCCAGCACCAACCATGGCACGCCACAACGAACACCCGCTGCGCAGCCGCCTGCCCGCCGTAGGAACCACGATTTTTACCGTCATGTCGGCGCTGGCGGCCAAGCACCAAGCGGTGAATTTGGGGCAGGGATTCCCAGACTTTGCCTGCGACCCGGCGCTCATTGAACACGTGACCCGTGCCATGCAGGCAGGACACAACCAGTACCCGCCCATGGCTGGCGTGCCCGCGCTGCGCGAGGCGGTGGGCGAGAAGATGGAACGCCTGTACGGACGCCACTACCGCGCGGCAGACGAGATCACCATTACCGCGGGCGCGACCCAGGCCATTTTTACCGCGCTATTGGCGCTGGTGCATCCGGGCGACGAGGTGATCGTGCTCGAACCCTGCTACGACAGCTACCAGCCCAATATCGTGCTCTGCGGTGGTGTGGTGGTGCGCGTGCCCCTGACGCCCGGCACCTTTCGGCCCGACTTTGCAAAAATAGCCGCGGCCCTCACGCCCAAAACCCGCGCCATCATCATCAATACGCCGCACAACCCCAGCGGCACGGTCTGGAACCGCGCCGACATGCTGGCCCTGCAAGACCTGCTGGCGCCCACCGGTGTGTGGGTGGTCAGCGACGAGGTCTATGAGCACATGGTGTTTGACGGCGCCGCGCACGAGAGTGTGGCCCGCTACCCCGGCCTGGCTGAGCGCGCGCTCATCGTGTCGAGCTTTGGCAAGACTTACCACGTGACCGGCTGGAAAGTGGGCTTTGTGGCCGCGCCAGCGGCGCTGACTGCCGAGTTTCGCAAGGTGCACCAGTTCAATGTGTTTACCGTCAACACCCCGGTGCAACACGCCTTGGCTGCGTATATGGCGCACGCGGCGCCCTACGCCGGCTTGCCGGCCTTTTACCAGCGCAAGCGCGATCTGTTTCGCGCGGGCCTGGCCCAAACGCCGTTGAAGCTGCTGCCCAGCGAAGGCACCTTCTTTCAGTGCGTGGACATATCCACTGTGAGCACCCTGAGCGAATCCGACTTTTGCCAGTGGCTGACCACCGACATCGGCGTGACCGCCATTCCCATGTCGGCTTTTTATGCCGACGGCTTTGACCAGCGCGTGGTGCGCTTTTGCTTTGCCAAAGAAGAATCCACCCTGCACGCGGCGCTGGAGCGCCTCAGGCAACTTTCACCTCTCACCTGAACGCCAGCCACGCACTCGCAAAGCACAACCATGTCTTACC
>CANFNE010000160.1 GCA_947448105.1 Burkholderiales bacterium | reverse complement strand
CCCGCCCGCGCCAAAGGCCGCTTGCGCCGCCGCCACGTCCATCACCACCAGCGGTGCGCCACTGGCTGCCACCGTGCCCGCCACCCGCAGGCGCCGCCATTGCATGCCGTGTTGCACGCTGATGCTTTGGCCCACCGTTGCTGCCAGTGCGCTGCGGGCGCTGGCGTTTAAAAACACGGCGTCTGGGGCAAACACGTCCAGCCGGTCGGCGCCAAGGCCGGGCAGGGGCAACAGGTCGGGTGCTATTGCCCCAATTTGCAGCGCGTCCACGCCCAGCACGCGCAGCGCGGTTTTGTGGGGCGCGGCTTTGTCATCTGCCGCAGGCGAGAGCGCATAGGTGTTGACCTCAAGCACCGGCGAGGCCCAGGCCACATCTGGGTGGCGGCTCAGGCGCCCGTACAACTTCTCGTCTAGCCGCGTGCCGCCGCCCGCGCTCAGTGACAAATCTGCGGTGCCCGAGACCGAGCGCACCGCTTGCGCAAACTCGTCCAAGGCAGATGCGTTGATCAAATGCACCGCAAATGCCAGCGCCACGCCCAGCATCACCGACACCACGGCCGCCGCATTGCGCCAGGGGTGCTGGCGCAGCTCTTGCCAGGAAAAGGTGGTGAGCAGGGGCCACAAGGGGCGGCGCGCGCGGCGCTGCGCGGATGTGCTCATTGCGCCGCCAAGAGTGCTACTGCGGCTAGGGGCGGCATGACCTCAACCCCATCGCGCAGCGGGTAGGGCTGCGGCACAGGCGCTACCACCAGCCTGCGGGCAGCGCCCAGATCGGCACTGGCCAAATAAAAGCCTTTGGAAACGCTGGGCGCCGACGAGCGCTTTATTTCAATCACCCAGGTGGCACCATTGCGAAACTCCAGCACCAAATCTACCTCGGCGCCGTGGCTGGTGCGGTAGTAGCTGGCCTGGGCCTGCGGGGCTGCAGCAATGAGCTGCTCTAAGACAAAACCCTCCCAGCTGCCACCGGCCACCGGGTGGCCCAGCACCGCGTCCAGGTGGGGCAGGCCCAGCAGCGCGTGCACCAGGCCGCTGTCGCGCACGTAGACCTTGGGCGCGCGCACCAGGCGCTTGCTGCTGCTGCCGCTCCAGGGCATCAAGCGGCGTACCAGCATCAGGTCGCACAGCAAATCGATATAGCGGCCCACCGTCTGCCCGCTGATGGCCAGCGCGCCCGCCAGTCGGGACTGGTCTAGCAGCTCGCCCTGGTTGTGCGCCAGCATGGTCCACAAGCGGCGCAAGGTGGTGCTGGGAATGCGCGGCCCCAGTGCTGGAATGTCTTTTTCTAGGTAGGTGGCAATAAAGGCGTCGCGCCAGGCCAGGCTGGCGCTGTCGTTAGGGGCCAGCCACGCCAGCGGAAAGCCGCCGCGCACCCACAAGTCGTTAAGCACTGTGGCGCTCGCCTGGGCGTCCACCACTTCGCGCGCCTGAAAAGGCGTGAGCTCCAGCGTGGCCACGCGCCCGGCCAGGCTTTCGCTGCTTTGCTGCAGCAGTACACCGCTGGCCGAACCCAAAAGCAAAAACTGGCCACTGGCCTCGCCCGCGCGTCGGCGCTGGTCAATGGCGCCGCGCAGCACCGCAAACAGGCCAGGCATGCGCTGCACTTCGTCCAAGATTACCAACTGGTTTGGATGGGCCAAAAAGAAGCCTTCCGGGTCGTCAAGCTGGCGCTGGGCCGATGGCAGCTCCAAGTCCAGGTAAATGGCGTTGCTGCGCGCGGCCTGCTCGGCAAACGCCAGCGTGGTTTTGCCGCACTGGCGCGGCCCGAGCAGCACCACGGCGGGGAATTGTGCGAGCAAGGTGCCGAGGGCAGCCTGGGCTTGGCGATTTTTCATCCGTGCATTTTATCCATTGAATAGAAAATTTGCACGGTTAAATATTGATCCGACCCAAGTAGGAAAATTTTGGTGGTCGCCTGTTTGCGGGCCGCTGAGCCCTTACACTGCGCAACTCACCGGGGGTGTCAGGCGCAAGCCAGACTGAGAAATACCCCATGAACCTGATCTGGGTAATGCCAGCGTAGGAAGCGTGATGGGGAAGATGCCGTGCGTTCTGGGGGCTTTTTTCGTTTCATGGGTCCGGGCTGGATTTTTTTTGAAACGCAAAGGAGCACTTCCATGAACCACGGCATTTTTTCTTTGTCCCGCCGCAGCACCAGCGCGCTGCTGGTGGCGTCCACTTTGGGGCTTGCCGCTCCGGTGGTTTTTGCTGCAGACGCGGCGCCCGAGTTGCGCTTGCTCACCCACAGCTCGTTTGGCGTGCCCAAGCCGCTCTTGGCCCAGTTTGAAAAAGACGCCGGTGTCAAACTGCGCGTGACCAAGGCGGGCGACGCCGGCGAGATGCTCAATAAACTCATCCTGACCCGCAAAGCGCCGATTGCCGACGTGGTGTTTGGCATTGACAACACCCTGGCCGCCAAAGCCCTGGCCGCCGATGTGCTGGACGCCTATACCGGCGCCGCAGCCCAGCGCCCCTCCGCCGTTGGCCTGCCCGCGCCACTGGTGCCGGTGGACTACGGCTATGTGACGCTGAACTACGACAAAGCCTGGTTTGCCAAGCGCGCAGTGGCCTTGCCCAAAACGCTGGAAGACCTGGCCCAACCCGGCGCTCCTAAGCTGCTGGTCGTGCAAAACCCGGCCACATCAAGCACCGGCTATGCGTTTTTGCTGGCCACCATTGGCGCCCTGGGCGAAGAAAAAGCCTTTGACTGGTGGGCCCGCATGCGCCAAGGGGGCGTGAAAGTGGCCAAGGGCTGGAGCGAGTCTTACTACACGGACTTTTCCAACACCCCAGGCGGCGCTTACCCGCTCACCGTGAGCTACGCCAGCAGCCCGGCGGCCGAGGTTTTTTACAGCAAAACCAAAATCAACGAGCCGCCCACCGGCAGCCTGAGCGTGCCCGGCGCGGTGTTCCGCCAGGTGGAGGGTGTGGCCCTGGTCAAAGGTGGCAAGGCGCGCGAAGCCGCCGAGAAGTTCATCGAGTTCATGCGCTCGGCTGAGGTGCAAAAGCAAATGCAAACCGAGATGTGGATGTTCCCGGTAGAAGCCAATGTAGCCCGCGCCGACGCGATGAAGTTTGCCCCCGAACCCGCCAAGTTTGACAGCCCCAGCGACCAAGACATCGCCGACAAAGGCGCGGCCTGGGTGGCGCGCTGGACCAAGGTGGTGCTGAAGTAAGCGCACTCACCCAAACGCATGACCGTAAACCCGCTGTGCAAATAGGCCCCGCCCAGCGTTCCCCGCGTTGGCTGGCGCTCGCGCCTCTGGCTTTTATGCTGGTGGTGCTGGTCGCGCCCGTGCTGCGGCTGATGGGGGAGGCGGTGTCCGGCGGTGTCGGGCCCTTGGCGTCTGGCGCGGACGCCAGCGTCTGGCTGCAGCCCTGGGTGGACCCGTATATGCGATGGCGCTTGCTGTGGTCGGCGCTGCAGGCGGCGCTCACCTGCGGTTTGGTGCTGCTGCTGGGCGTGCCGGTGGCCTGGGTGCTGGCGCGTTATGAATTTGCGGGGCGGCGCTGGGTGCTGCGCGCGCTGATGCTGCCCTTTGTCGTGCCCACGCTGGTGGCGGCCATGGGCGTGCTGGCGCTGTGGGGGCCGCAAGGCCTGTGGGTGCAAGCGGGCGGACAGGCTTTGCAGGACACGCCTTTTTTGTTGCTGTATGGCAATGTGTTTTTTAACCTGTGCGTGCTGGTGCGCAGCGCCACCGACGCGCTGGAGCAGGTCAGCGCCTCGCGCTTGGCCGCAGCCCGCACGCTGGGCGCCACGCCTTGGCGTGCGTTTTGGCGCATCGAGTGGCCGGCGATATTGCCCTGGTTGATGTCGGCGCTGTGCCTGGTGTTTTTGTATTGTTTTGCGGGTTTTGGTCTGGCCCTGGTCTTGGGCGGCCAGAAGTACGCTACGGTGGAAGTCGAGATTTACACCCTGGTGGCCTACGAGCTGCAACTCGGTGCTGCGGGCGTGTTGGCGCTGTGGACGCTGGGCATGACCGGCGTGTTTGCGCTGCTCTATGCGGTGCTGGAACGCCGCTTGGCCACGCCGCTGCGCGCCGACCGCATTGCGCGGCGTGCGCCCCGTGGCTTGGGCCAGTGCTTGGCGGTGGCTGGCGCGCTGGCGGTGCTGGCGGTGTTTTGCTTGGCGCCCATTGCCGCTATCGTGCTGCGTGCGGTGCTCTCTGGCGCGCAATCCTGGGCCGTGCTTTGGGAGCCCGAGACGCTACAGGCCTTGGCGAACACGCTGCGTTTCTCAGGCGCGGCCTTGCTGCTGGCCACTGCGCTGGGCTTGGCCCATGCGCTGGCGGCGCGGCATTCGGCTGCGCTGCGGGCGCTGGCCTTTTTGCCGCTGGTGGTGTCGCCCGTGCTGGTGGCCTTTGGGCTTTTGTTGTTGTATCCCAGCTGGACGGCCAGCGTGCCGTTGTTGGTAGCGGCCTATGCGCTCTTGGCGTATCCCTTTGTGGCCAAGTCGGTGGCCTCGGGTCTGGATGGATTGCCCGTCAATTTAATGGCCGCGGCGCGTTCGCTGGGGGCATCGCCGTGGCGCGCGTTTTGGCGCATTACCTGGCCGCTGCTCTTGCCCGCGCTGCGCCGGGGCATGGCCTTTGCCGCAGCCACCGCCGTGGGCGAATTTGCGGTGACGCTGTTTTTAAGCCGCCCCGAGTGGGCCACACTCAGCACCCTGATTTACCAGCACCTGGGCCGGCCGGGTGCGGCGCACCTGGACGCTGCGCTGGTGCTGGCCTGCGCGTTGATGGCGTTGGCGCTCATCGTCTTTTTATTGATCGAGTGGCCCGTCGCGGACGCGGCCATCCCTGAGGATTCCCATGCTTGACGTGCAAGGCATTAGCAAACACTGGCGCAGCCCGGGCGGTGGCCAGCGGCTATTGCTCAAAGAACTGAACCTGCAAGTTCCCCAGGGCCAAACGGTGGCGCTTTTAGGCCCCTCGGGCAGCGGCAAAAGTACCTTGCTCAAAATCATCGCCGGGCTGGAGGCGCCAGACGCCGGCCGCGTGTTGTTTGACGGGCAAGACATCACAAACCTGCCACCCGAGCAGCGCCAATTTGCGCTCATGTTCCAAGACTTTGCGCTGTTTCCGCACCTGAGCGTGCAAGACAACGTGGCCTTTGGCCTGGTCGAGCAAGGCCAGCGCCGCGCAACGGCGCGCGCCCAGGCGGTGGAAATGCTGCAGCGCTTTGGCCTGGCCGCCCACACCGGCGCCCGGGTGTGGCAACTCTCGGGCGGCGAGCAGCAGCGCGTGGCACTGGCGCGCGCCCTGATTACCGCACCGCGCCTGTTGCTGCTCGACGAGCCTTTTTCTGCGCTGGACGCTGATTTGCGTCTGAGCCTGCGCGCCGAATTTCGGCAACGCATTACCGCATCCGGTATGGCGGTGCTGTGGGTCACGCACGACGAGGCCGAGGCGCGTTCGGTGGGCGCGCGTGGCTTTCGGGTGGTGGCCGGGGCTTTGCAGCCGCTTTGGTAGCTGCTGGCGTGCGCGCAACTCCTTAGTCGCGCGGCTTGGGCACCAAGATCGTGGGCAACGCCTCGTCCAGCATCTCAGGGTAATCGCGGCTGAAGTGCAGGCCCCGGCTTTCATGCCGGGTGCGTGCGCTTTGCACGATCAGGTCGGCCACCTGCACCAGGTTGCGCAGCTCCAGCAGGTCGCGCGTGACGTGGAAGTTGGCGTAAAACTCCTGGATCTCGTCTTGCAGCAGCGCAATACGGTGCGCGGCGCGCTCGAGGCGTTTGTTGGTGCGCACAATGCCCACGTAGTCCCACATAAAGCGGCGCAGCTCGTCCCAGTTGTGCGAGATCACCACCGATTCGTCGGCGTCGGTCACACGGCTGTCGTCCCAGGCGGGCAGGGCGCGCAAGGGGGCGCCGGGGCGCTGCTCAATGTCGTGGCTGGCCGCACGCGCAAACACCATGCATTCCACCAGCGAATTGCTGGCCAGCCGGTTGGCGCCGTGCAGGCCGCT
>CANFNE010000159.1 GCA_947448105.1 Burkholderiales bacterium | reverse complement strand
TACGCCACGCCAGCGCAATGCCCGACCATGCCGTGTTTTGGCGGCCCCGACCTGCAAACCCTGTTTGTCACTACCGCGCGCCATGGCCGCAGTGCGCTCGAGCTGGCGCAGTATCCGCAGTCGGGTTGTGTGTTTTTTATGCGGGTAGACGTGCCGGGCCTGCCGGTGAACTTCTTCGCTGGCGCTTAAGCGCGGCTGCGCTTTGGCGACCTCACGCCAGGCGACGGTGCGCCTCGACGAGTGCCTGGGGCGTGTCTACGTCATGCACGCAGCCCGCGTCGTCTACCGGCAGCAGCGCGGCGCCGTAGCGCTGCACCACGGCGCGTGCGCCGCTGTCGCCGGTCAAGGCCAGCAGCGCGTCGCGGCAACTGGCGGCAAAGCCTACCGGGTGGCCGCGCTCGCCTTGCCAGGTGGGTACCACCACCGCGTGCGTTTGCAGCGCCTGCGCCACCTGCAACAGGGTGGCGGGCTGGACCAGAGGCAAATCGGCGGGCAGTACCAGCCAGCCTTGGGCCTGCGCTGTAGCGGCCACGCCGCAGGCAATGCTGTCACCCATGCCAGGCCGGTCCAGGTGCGCAGTGTGGCTGCGTTCCACCACATGCCAGGGCAAACCACTGTCTTGCACCGCCGCCAGCGCCCAGTCGCGCACCGCACGCCCGTGCAGCGGGGCCTGGAGTTTGTCCAGTCCACCACTGGCGGCGCGAAAGCGTTCGCTGCGACCGGCGGCCAGCAGGATGACGGTGGGTAATAAAGCCATGGGCCGAGCTTATCCGCTACACATTCCCCCGCCGCAGCGCGTCTGGGCGGTGAAGCTGTGGGCGCGGGCACCAAGTTTTCAACCAGAGCGCGTTCAAAAAATTCACGGTTGGCGCGGGCGCGCCCATTTACCATTCGGGCCATGTCGACTTCATTGCAGGCGCTTGACGCTGTTACCGACCAAATTCGCCAGGCGCGCGCTACTTCCACACTTTTGCGGGTGCGTGGCGGCGGTAGCAAAGACTTTGTGGGTGCCAGCCTGCAAGGCGAGGTGCTTGACACCCGCGCGCTGTGCGGCATCGTCAGTTACGAGCCCACCGAGCTGGTGGTCACCGTGCGCGCGGGAACGCCTTTGGCCGACCTCGAAGCCGCGCTGCGCGAGAAAAACCAGTGCCTGCCCTTTGAGCCGCCGCATTTTGGTGCCGCCGACCATGCCACCGTGGGCGGCATGGTGGCCGCTGGTTTGAGCGGCCCGGCCCGTGCCAGCGCGGGCGCCGCCCGGGACTACGTGTTGGGCACCCGCTTTATCAATGGCCGCGGCGAGCACCTCACTTTTGGCGGCCAGGTCATGAAAAACGTGGCCGGTTATGACGTCAGCCGCCTGGTGGCGGGAAGCTGGGGCACGTTGGGGGTGGTGACCGAGGTCTCGCTCAAGGTGCTGTCGTTTGCCCCCTGCGAAGCTACCCTGGTGTGCAGCCTGGGCCAGGCCCCTGCCCTGGACTTGTTGCAGCGCTGGGGAGGCCAGCCGCTTCCTCTGAACGCCAGCTGCTGGGTGCATGACGCAGCAGCAGGCGGCGACACCTTGTTTGTGCGCCTGCGCGGCGCTGTCGCTGCCGTTCAGGCGGCTTTGCCCCGCATGCGCGCAGATGTGCTGGCGTTGGGCGGCGATTTTGCAGTCATGGACAACGTGCAGGCCGGCCCCGATTGGGCGGCTGCGCGCGACCAGCGCTTGCCATTTTTCAGCGTGCCACCTGCGCCCGGGCTGTGCCTGTGGCGTCTTTCGGTGGCCCAGACCACGCCCGTGTTGGACCTGCCTTATGCCCAGTTCATCGAGTGGCATGGTGGCCAACGCTGGCTGTGGGCGCCAGCCGCCGCTGCGATGCAACTGCATGCCACGGCGCAGCGTTCTGGCGGCCACGCCACCTTGTTTCGCCGCCCGAACGGCGCGCTGGCCGACCTGGATGTGGGTGCGCCCGTGTTTGCCGCCCAAAACGCCACCCAAGCCCGCATCCAGACCGCCTTGCAAACCCAATTTGACCCGGACGGCGTGTTCAACACGCGCCGCCTGTATTCCGTGGTTTAAGCCCCGACACCTGTTATGCAAACCACGCTTTCTTCTGAATACCAGCACACGGCCGACGGCCAGGCGGCCGAGGCCATTGTGCGCAACTGCGTGCACTGTGGCTTTTGCACCGCCACCTGCCCCACCTACCAGCTGCTGGGCGACGAGTTGGACGGCCCGCGTGGCCGCATTTACCTGATCAAGCAAGTGCTCGAAGGCGCCGAGCCCACACGCAAGACGCAGCAACACCTGGACCGCTGCCTGACCTGCCGTAACTGCGAATCCACCTGCCCCAGTGGCGTGGAATACGGCCATTTGATCGATCTGGGCCGCAAGCTGGTGGACGCCAAAGTACCACGCCCCTTGCCCGAGCGGGCGGTGCGCTGGGCGCTCAAGGAAGGCCTGCCCTCGCCCCTGTTTGGCGTGGCCATGAAGCTGGGGCAGGCGGTGCGCGGCGTGTTGCCACAGGCCATTCGCTCCAAGGTGCCCGCTGCGCAAGACGCAGGGGCCACGCCCGTGGCGGTGCATGCGCGCAAAGTGCTGATGCTGGCTGGCTGCGTGCAGCCGTCCATGTCGCCCAATATCAACAGCGCCACGGCCCGCGTGCTCGACGCCGCTGGCATACAGACGGTGGTCGCCCCCAAGGCCGGTTGCTGCGGCGCGGTCAAGTTTCACCTGAACGACCAGGACGGCGCCAAGGCCGCCATGCGCGCCAACATCGACGCCTGGTGGCCGCATATTGCGCCGGCATCGGGCGCCGGGGTCGAGGCGATTGTGATGAATGCCTCGGGCTGCGGCGTGATGGTCAAGGACTACGGCCACGTGCTGCACGACGACCCGGTGTATGCCGCCAAAGCCCAGCGCGTGAGCGAACTCACCCGCGACCTCAGCGAGCTGCTGCCCGCGCTGGTGGACGCGCTCAAGCCCCGCGTCAGCGCGGCAGCAGCGCAAGCCGCTGGCGTGCAGGCGTTTCATCCGCCTTGCACCTTGCAGCATGGCCAGCAATTGCGCGGCGGGGTGGAGACGCACATGGCTGCCCTGGGCTTTACGGTGCAGGTGGCCAACACCGAGGCGCACCTGTGTTGCGGCTCAGCCGGAACGTATTCGGTGCTCAACCCCAAGATCGCTTACGCGCTGCGCGACCGCAAACTCGGCAACCTGCAAGCGCTGCAGCCCCAAGGTATTTGCAGCGCCAACATCGGCTGCATCACCCACCTGCAAAGCGGCACCGACACCCCGGTGCGCCACTGGGTGGAAGTGTTGGACACGGCGTTGAATACGCCCGCAATGCGCCCTTAAGCCTCCCCTAAGTCCCCCTTAAACGCTGGCTGTGAGCGCACGAGCAGTCCCGCGCTTGCGCAGCGCCCCCGGACTTTGCCCGTAAGCCACGCGAAAACTGCGGGTGAAATGCGAGGGGTTGGTAAAGCCGCACTGGCGCGCCACCTCCAAGAGCGTGGCTTGGCTGTGGCTCACCTGCTGGTGGGCGTGGGCCAGACGCAGCTTGAGGGCAAATTCGGTCGGCCCCATGCCGAGTTCGAGTTTGAACAGGCGTTGCAACTGGCGCACGCTCAAGCCCACGTGGCGCGCCAGGTATTCGGTAGGCAGGGGGCGGCTCAGGTTGCGCTCAAGCAGCAGCATCACCTTGCGCACCCGCGCCTCTTGGGTTTGCACACCCAGGTGGGGCTGGGGCTGGGTAGCTTTGGAGGGCAGCGGCGTCTCGGCAATCATGATGCGCAAGGCCTTTTGGGCCCGCACCGCACCGTCGTGCTGGCCCAGCAGGTGCGCAGCCAGGTGCACCACACTGGTTCCACCGGCGCAGGTGAGGCGATTGCGGTCCACCAGGTACAGGGTCTCGGCGCTGGCGGCAATGTGCGGATGCCGGCGTTGAAATTCGGCCACGTGGAACCAGCTCACGCAGGCGCGGTAGCCTTGCAGCAAACCGAGTTGGGCCAGCACAAAACTGCCGGTGCACACCCCCACCAGCGGCACGCCAAAGGTGTCGCAGTGCGCCAGGTAGTGCTGCAGCTGCATGGGTAAATGCAGGGCGTCCAAGAGGCCCCCCACCACCACCAGATAGTCCAGCTCAGACGGGTCCAGCAAACCGCCCGTGGGGTGCACCAATACGCCGCAGCTCGAGGCGATGGCTTGCATGTCGTGGCTGACCACGGTCCAGCTGCATTCGATGGGGCGGCTGCGGTCGCCGTCGTCGGCGGCCAGGCGCAAGGTGTCTACAAAGGCGGCAAAGGCCACCAGGGTGAATTTGGGCGCAAGTACAAAGCCAAAGCGCAGCGCCTGCGCCGGCTGCGCGCGCGGGTGGTCAGCCTGGAGGGCGACCATGGCGCCGTGGCTTATTCCACGACCCCGCGCAAGGCCACGCTGCGCCGGCGCAGCACTTCGAGCAGCAAAAGCATGCTGATGGCAAACAGAATCAGCATGAAGGCTGCAGACAGAATGGTGGGCGAAAGCTGCTCGCGCAGGCCGGTCCACATCTGGCGCGGCAAGGTGGTTTGCTCCGGGCCGCCCAGGAACAAGACCACCACCACCTCGTCAAAGGAGGTGGCAAACGCAAACAGTGCGCCCGAGAGCACCCCCGGCCAGACGATGGGCAGCATCACTTTGCGAAAGGCCAAAAACTGCGAGGCGCCCAGACTGCGCGCGGCGCGCATCAGGCTCATGTCAAAGCCGCCCAAGGTGGCGGTCACGGTGATCACCACAAACGGCATGCCCAAGACCGCATGCACCAGCACGATACCCAGCAGGTTGTTGGCAATGCCGAGCTTGGAAAAAAAGAAGTACGAGCCCACGGCCAGCACCACCACCGGAACAATCATGGGCGAGACCAGCACCGCCATGATGAAGCGCTTGCCCGGCAGGTTGTGGTGGTTCAGCCCCACCGCCGCCAGCGTACCTAGCGAAGTGGCCAACAGCGTAGCCAGCACGGCGGTGATGACGCTGTTGTAAATGGCGTGCAGCCACACCGGGTTGCCAAACAAATCACGGAACCAGCGCAGACTGTATTCCTGCACCGGAAAATGGAAATAGGGCTCGTTGTTAAAGGCCAGTGGCACCACGACCAGCACGGGCGCGATCAGGAACAGCAGAACAGCGCCGCAAAAAAGCTGCAGCGCCCAGTGCCCGATGCGCTGCGCCGGGGTGGTGTAGAGAGGAAGGGTAGAAGCGCTCATCCGAGTTTCAGGTTTCCGGGGCCTGCAATGCGGTCATACAGCGCGTACAGCACCAAGACCGCACCCAGCAAAATAGCCGCCAGCGCCGAGGCCAGGCCCCAGTTCAGCGAGCGGCCCATGTTGTCGGCCACAAAGTAGCTGATCATTTGGTCGGTCGATCCGCCCAGGAGCGCAGGGGTGATGTAGTAGCCCAGCGCCAAAATGAACACCAGCAAGGCACCTGCGCCCACGCCTGGCACGCACTGGGGCAAATACACCCGCAAAAACGCGGTGCTGGGGCTCGCGCCCAGCGAGCGAGCCGCCCGGACATAGGATGGCGGAATCTGCCGCATCACCGAGTACATCGGCAAAATCATGAAGGGCAGCAGGATGTGCGTCATGGCAGCCACCACGCCAAAGCGGTTGAACACCAGTGGCAGCGGTTCGGCGATCAGGCCCACGGCCTGCAAGAGCGAGTTGATGACACCTTCTTTTTGCAGTACCACCATCCAGGCGGTGGTGCGCACCAAGAGCGAGGTCCAAAACGGCAGCAGCACCAAAATCAGCAACAAATTTGCGGTCTTATCACGCAGGTGCGCCAGCAGGTAGGCCAGCGGAAAGCCCAGCACAATGCACATCACGGTAACGGTGAGCGCCACGCCCAGTGTGCGCAGGTAAATGGTGATGTGGATACGCTGGTCTTCGGGCTGCGCGGTGATGCTGCCGTCGGGCAGGCGCCGTGCGTCCAAGGCCGACAAGAAAAACAGGGAGTGGGTGGGAGAAGACAGGTTGCGG
>CANFNE010000158.1 GCA_947448105.1 Burkholderiales bacterium | reverse complement strand
CAAAAAGTTATGCCTGACGACCATAGCGAGTTGGTACCACTCCTTCCCATCCCGAACAGGACAGTGAAACGACTCTGCGCCGATGATAGTGCGGATACCCGTGTGAAAGTAGGTCATCGTCAGGCTATTCAACCAGAAAACGCCCCATCTATCGATGGGGCGTTTTTTTTGGTTCAAAAATTGCCAGGCGTAAATCGCAAGATGGCTCAGTGTTTAACGGGAAGCCAACCCAAAGCCGTCGCATGGAGGCTTTGGACATACAGCCTGTCTTCTGTTTCAGTGATCGACGTTGTTTCTGGATAGGCACCGCTGGGGTCTTGTAAATCTGTGACTATTTCTCCGTCGTCTGTGAATGCCATCACGTGGCCGTAGGCCTTAGGGATGGGCCACATGGCGCGCGGCAGGCGCAGGGTGAGCGAGCGCAACCAGGGTTTGCCAGCGAAGTTGTCGATGGTGCTGTTGCGGGGCTTGGCAAAACCGAGCCATATCTTGCCATCGCGCCCACGCATCAGGTTATCTGGGTAGCCGGGCAGGTTGTCGAACACCACCTTGGCGTCAGTGGAGGGTGCATCGGCGGAAACCTGGACGTTTTGTGCCCTGACGGCAATTTTCCAAACCCGGTATTTGCCTGTCTCATTTACAAAAAGGTGTGTTTCGTCGTCACTAAGCGCCACCCCATTGGCGAAACTCAGACCGCGGGCGACCACGCGCGTGACCTTGCTAACGGGGTCAAATTCAAGTACGCGGCCGGTGCTGGACTGCTCCAGGATGTCCAAAATGCTGGCCTCGAAGGTGCCGCCCCAGTCTTTGGGGGCAAAGCGGGTCGATGCGTCACTGAAATACATTTTGCCGCTCTTGGCCACGACCACGGCGTCTGCGTAGCGGATGGGGTCTGCGTCCACCTGGTCTGTAAGAACTGTGACTTTGCGGTCGGGGCTGATGGACAACAGTCCTTTGACCGCATCTGCGGCGATCAAGTTGGCTTGGGCGTCAAAGGCGAAACCAAGCACGCGGCCCGTGGTGTTGGCGAAAACTTCTTGCCCACTGCCGTCCGCGTTCATACGCAGAATATTCCCGCTGGCCACCGTGGTGTACAGCTTGCCGTCGGGGCCAAAAGCAATGTGCTCGGGGCCCACTTCACCGTGCAGATCCATTAACTGCAGCCCTGCGAGTTTTTCGTTGACGGCGTGTGCGCCAACGTAACCGGGCGCTTTGGGCGCGACCCAGGCCACCGGTGTAATGGGCACCGGCCAGAAAAACAGATACGCGAGTCCGAGCAGTGGCAAGGGCGCCAGTAGCTTGAAGGCTTTTTTCATGCAGTCTCCTGTAGTTTGTCGCTTTATACCCCGTATCGGCGTGTCCACTCCTGTTCCAGCGGGCGTACCCAGGATCCGTGCGGCTCAGGCAATGCTGGAGCGCTTTGTGCCAACGTCCCCGCCTGCGGCTTCATCTGAAAAAACAACTGCTGCGCCGCAGGCAAACGGCGCACGTCCAGCACGGTAGGGTCACCCCAAACTGCAATATCCGCTTTGCGTGCTTGGGCTTGCGGGCTGAGCAGAAAGTCGGCCAGCACCTGCGCACCGGCGACGGCACGCGCATTGAAAGGAATAGCCAAGAAGTGGGTATTGCCAATGGTGCCAGCAGTGAACTGGAAGCTCACGGTCGTCGCCGCGAGCCGCTGGGCGGCGATCTCGTTGGCGGTTTCGTTGGGGTTGAAGGTCAGGGCCAGTAGCAATTCGCCGTCGGCCATCATTTGCCTCATGGCGGCGGCGCTGCCGGGAAATTGTTTGCCCTTGCGCCACAGCTGCGGATGCAATGCGTCCAGAGTGCGCCACAGCGGCGCACTCATCCGCGCAAAAACGTCTGCCGTCACCGCTTGGTAGAACACGCCGTGCTCGGACTTCGGCGTCAGATCCAGCAACAATTGCTTGAGAAAGGTCGTGCCGTGGAAGTCGGGTGGACGGGGATACGTGGTGCGTCCGGGATGCTGGGTGGCAAACGCAAGCAAGGCAGCAAGATCGCGTGGAGGCTTTGGAACACGTTTGGCATCGGCCATAAAGGTGAGTTGCGCCATGCCCCAAGGTGCTTCCATGCCTTCCACGGGTTCGGCAAAGTCGAGCCGGGTCGTGGGTTTGCCTTGGGTGTCTACGTAAGCAAATGACGGCAACTGTTCCGCAAAGGGGCCAAAAAGAAGGCCTTCGCGCTTCATCGTCAGAAAATTCTCGCCATTGATCCAAACCAGGTCTGTGCTGCCGTCAAGCTTGGCCGCGGCTTTTTCATTGCGAACCCGTTTCACGACATCGGCGGCATCGGCGACTTTGACGTGCACCAGGTGCACACCGAAACGCTGCAGCACCTGCTCGCCCGCCCATTGGATATAGGCGTTGATGGTGGGCGCGCCGCCCCAGGCGTTGAAGTAAACCGTTTGCCCCCGGGCTTGCTCCAAGGTTCGGGCCCACGTGGCGGTGTCTGCGTATGCCGGCGCGGGCAACAGGCCGCTCGCAAGGCTGGCAGCCAAGCAGCCCAGTGCGGTGCGTCGCGTGGGGCTAGGCCCTGCAAGGCCTGGGTCGCGACGGTCGACGGAGTTCATTCCAACAGGGCCTGGGCGAATTCACGCGCATTGAAGGTTTCGAGCTCCTCCAGCTTTTCGCCCACGCCGATGAAGTACACCGGCACGGGTCGCTCGCGGGCAATTGCGGCGAGCACCCCGCCTTTGGCCGTGCCGTCAAGTTTGGTGATGATCAGGCCCGTCAGGCCCAACGCGTCGTCAAAGGCGCGCACCTGGGCCAATGCGTTCTGACCGGTATTGCCATCAATCACCAGCAGCACCTCTTGCGGGCAGTTCCCAAGGCCCGAGGCCTCTCCGGCTTTTTGCACCACCCGCTTCATCTTTTTCAGCTCTTCCATCAGGTGCAGCTGCGTGGGCAGGCGCCCGGCGGTGTCGATCAGGACTACGTCTTTTTTGCGTGCCTTGCCTGCGCAGACCGCGTCGTAGCTCACGGCGGCCGGGTCGCCGCCTTCTTGGCTGACGATTTCAACCGTGTTGCGTTCGGCCCAGACCGTGAGTTGCTCGCGTGCGGCCGCGCGGAAGGTGTCGGCTGCGGCCAGCAAAACGGTGGCTCCTTCGTCGGCCAGCCGATGGGTGAGCTTGCCAATGGAGGTGGTCTTGCCTGCGCCGTTGACACCGGCGACCATGATGACCGTTGGCAATTGCGGGCCTAGCGTGAGGGGTTTTTCCAGGGGGGACAGCAGCTGGGTGAGGCCGTCAATGAGCAGGGTTTTGAGCTGCGCCGGGGTTTGCGCCTTGGTGTCTTTGGCCTTACGGCGCAGATCGGCAATCAGGGTTTCTGTGGCGGCCACACCGGCGTCGGCCATCAAGAGGGCGCTTTCCAGATCCTCGAACAGCGCCTCGTCAATGCGCGTGCCCCCAAATACGGATGAAATGCCAGCTGCGGTCTTGCCCAGGCCGGCTTTGAGTCGGGCCAACCAGCTCTGGCGGCCAGCGGGGACGACCGGGTTCACGCTGGTGCTTGTGGGCTCCGTTGCCAGTGGCGTGGCCGTCTTGGCGTCGGTCGCGGCAGACGCTTCAACAGGGGGGTTTTTTTTGAAAAAGCTGAACATGGTGGGCGTTCTTAGAATGCACCATTCTATGAAACACCTCACGCTGATCCTGGTCGTATTCGAATTGATTGCTACTGCCACGCGCTTGCGCTTGCCACGGCGTGCGTGCGCTGCGCTGCTGGCAACGGGTCTGATCGGCGCGTCGGTGTGGGCGGCACCGGACCCGAGCCAGCAGTTCACCCTGCGCAACGGTATGACGCTGATCGTCAAGCCCGACCACCGCGCGCCCACGGCGGTGCACATGCTGTGGGTGCGCGTGGGCTCGATGGACGAGGTGGACGGCAGCTCGGGCGTGGCCCATGTGCTCGAGCACATGCTGTTCAAGGGCACGCCCACCGTCAAGGCGGGGGACTTTTCGCGCCGGGTGGCGGCCTTGGGCGGGCGCGAAAACGCTTTTACCAACAAGGATTACACCGGCTATTACCAGCAAATCCCGGCGGCGCGCCTGGCGGACGTGATGGAGTTAGAGGCCGACCGGTTTGCCCACAACCAATGGAGCGACGAGGACTTTCGCAAGGAACTCGAAGTGGTCAAGGAAGAACGCCGACTGCGCACCGAGGACAACCCGCATGCCCGCTTGTTTGAGGCTATGACGGCCGCCACCTACCAGACCTCACCCTACCGCCGTCCGGTGGTGGGCTGGATGAGCGATCTGGAATCTATGGTGCCTGACGACGCCCGTGCCTTTTACCGCCGCTGGTACACGCCCGCCAACGCGGCAATTGTGGTGGCCGGTGACGTGGAGCCGCAGGCCGTGTTTGCCATGGCCGAAAAATACTACGGTGGAATCGCCAGCGCGCCACTGCCTGAGCGCAAGCCGCGCCTTGAGCCCGCGCAAAGCGGCATGCGTCGGCTCGATTTCAAGGCGCCCGCCGAACAGGCCTATGTGGCGCTGGCCTTCAAGGTGCCGGGCATTCGGCCTGGCGCACCGGGCACGGACTTGTGGGACGCCCAAGCGCAGGACGCCCTGGCGCTGACGGTGCTGTCGGCGGTGCTTGACGGTTTTGATGGTGCCCGCCTGGACCGCGCCCTGACCCAGTCCGACGACCATGTGGCCGACAGTGCTGGTGCGCATTACAGCGCTACCGCACGCGGACCGGTCACCTTCATGGTGTCGGGGGTGCCCGCCAGCGGCAAGAACAGCGCGGCACTTGAGGCGGCCTTGCGCGCCCAACTCCAGCGCGTGGCCGATGAGGGTATCAGCGCCGCAGAACTTAAGCGCGTGGTCAACCAATGGACCGCCAGCGAGGTCTACCAGCAAGACAGCGTCTTCAACCAAGCGCGCATGCTGGGTGCCAACTGGACCATGGGACTGCCGCTGGGCTTTGAGACCGAGATGCTGGAGCGCCTGCGCGGCGTCACCCCGGCGCAGGTGCAAGCGGTGGCCGCACGCTATTTTGGCGACGACGAACTGACCGTGGCTACCTTGTTGCCCCAGCCGATAGATCTCAAACGCAAACCGCGCACGCCGACGCCGGGCGCCCGGCATTGAACTGGCACGCACCATGTCCCTCAAAACTTCTCTCGTTTCGCTGGCCTTGTTGCTGGCCCCCGCCGCCTGGGCCGCCTTGCCCATAGAGCACTGGACGCACGCCAGCGGCGCCAAGGTGTATTTGGTGCAAAGCCCAGGCATTCCCATGCTGGATGTGCAGCTCGACTTTGACGCAGGCGAGCGCCGCAGCCCGGCGGGCAAAACCGGTCTGGCCGGGGTGATGGCTTCGGCTACGCGCAACGGCGTTCAGGCGGCTGCGGGCCAGAGCCCCCTGGACGAAAACGCGCTGGGTGAGGCCTGGGCTGATCTGGGTGCCTCTTTTTCGGCCAGCGCTGGCAATGACCGAATGACCTTTGCGCTGCGCAGCCTGAGCTACCCCGACGTGCTGGCCCAGGCCAGCGCCCTGGCCGCGCGCCAATTGGGCGAACCGGCGTTTCCCGATAGGCTGTGGCAGCGCGACCGTCCCAAGCTGATTGCCAGCATCAAAGAGGCCAACACCCGCCCAGCCACCGTGGCCGCTCGTGCGTTTGGCAAAGCGGTGTACGCCAGCCACCCCTATGGCCGCGAAACCACCGAAGCCGATTTGCGCAACATCAGCAGCGCCGACATGCAGGCCTTGCACGCGCAGGCGGTGCGCGCTTGCTATGCGCGCATCAGCGTGGTGGGTGCTGTGGACCGGTCGCAGGCCGACGCGCTGGTGGCTACGCTGATGGCACGCCTGCCCCAGGGCGACTGCCCGGCACAAGCGCCGGTGGATGAAGTGCAGCCGCTCAGCGGCCCGACCGAGCAGCGCATTGCCTTTGCCTCGGCGCAAGCCCATGTGCTGGTGGGCCAGCCCGGCATCAAGCGCAGTTCCCCCGACTACTTTGCCCTGCTGGTGGGCAACCATAT
>CANFNE010000157.1 GCA_947448105.1 Burkholderiales bacterium | reverse complement strand
GACGGTGGAGATGGACGACACCGACAAGCTCAAGGTCTTGTTTGAAGACGCCGCCAAATTCAACATCGACTTTGAGCCGCCCAACGTCAACCGGGGCGTTCACCGTTTTGAGCCCATCTCGGACCGCCAGATTCGCTACGGCCTGGGCGCCATCAAAGGCACGGGACAGCAAGCCATTGAAGCCATCGTGGCCGCGCGCGAAGGCCGCGGCCCCACAGCCGAGGCCGGGCCGTTCACCAGCCTGTTTGACTTTTGCCGCCGGGTGGAACGCAGCCGCATGAACAAGCGCTGCCTGGAAGCCCTCATCAAAGCCGGCGCCTTTGACACGTTAGAACTCAACCGCGCCGCCCTGGTGGCGTCGATTGACCGCGCTTTTGACTTTGCGGCTGCGGCGAGCGCCAACGTCCACCAGGCCGGCCTGTTTGACATGGGCGGCGAGGACGACCACGGCTCCAGCACCCAAGAGCCTGATCTGGTGGCCACCATTCCTTGGGGCGTCAAAGAGCGCCTCACGCAAGAGAAAACCGCCTTGGGCTTTTACCTCTCAGGCCACCTGTTTGACGAAGTGGCGCTTGAAGTGCGCCGCTTTGCCAAACGCCCGATTGAAGAGCTGCTCGAAACCCGCGAGCCCCAGTTGCTGGCGGGCATCGTCACCGACTTGCGCGTCATCAACGGCCAGCGCGGCAAGTTGGCGCTCTTTAAGCTCGACGACAAGTCCGGCACGATTGAGGCGCGGGCGGACGAGAAGCTCATCAACGAACACAAAAACCTGCTCAAGGACGACGCGCTCATCATCGCCATGGGCAAGGCCCAGCCCGACCGCTTTTCGGGCGGCATGCAGTTCACCATCACCCAGCTCTGGGACTTGGAACAAGCCCGCTGCCGCTTTGGCCGCTATTTGCGCGTGGCGCTCAAAGCCGACGCCAGCACCCCCGGCCCCGACGTGGCCAAGTTGCTGCGCGAGTTTCCGGCCCAGCGCGAGATGACCGACCAAGGCGAGCTCGTGCGCGGCCTTTTGGTGCGCTTTGCGCTGGAGCGCTTGCCCGGCGACACCGGTGTGGACGGCACCAATGCAGGTGCGCAAGCAGAAGAGGGCGCGTACGCTGAACTCCAACTTGGCGACGCCGCCCGCTTCTACCCCAGCGACGCCGCCCTGGCCCGCTGGCGCTCGCAGGCAGACGCGGGGCGGGCGGTGATTGCGTACGACTAAAGCATGCAGCACTGGGGGCAGCGTGTTGATTGAAGATGCTTGCTCCGCGCGGGTTGAAGCTGCGCCACTGCGGCAGTGGTCTAACTCAAGCGGCTCGGGTGCGCCAATTTTGGATTTCGATGCCCGGCACCCGCTCAAACTCCCGCATGTTGTCTGTCACCATAATGTGACCGCAGGCCAAGGCGGTGCCTGCGAACATGGAGTCTCGCTCTCCTATGGTTTGGCCCTTGTTCGACAACCAGCCATGCAAATTTCCGCTCAGTGCAGCGATTTGTGCCGTGAGGGGTTCTACCGCAAAAAGCCCGATGGCCTCCATCAAGGCGCGGCTCGCCTTGGTTGAAACCTTGGCCCTTTCAGCCATCCGGCAGACCTCCCAGACCGTCACAGCGCTGATGTGTAGGCTCGCTATGGGCAGGGTGAACAGTTGTTCTTCAATCAGCTCGTGGCCACGTGCCTTGTTGACCCAATGCGTGATGACATTGGTATCCAAAAGGTAGCTCTTCATGCCAGCTTGGCGCCCTCTTTTTCCCAAATTTTGCGAAAACGGGCTACCGTTTTTGCTGCTTCGGTGCCCCAGTTTTGGGCAGCGGCAGCGGGTTGTCCCACCTTGTCAGCAGGTTTTTTGGCAGGTGACTTAGGGTGTGCAGACGTATTCGTGGCGTCAGACTTCTTCATGGCTTTTCCCTCCGTTGGCGCATTTTAGGCCTGACCTTTGCAGTAGGAGGTTCCGCTTAGGAGGTGCCAGGCGCTGCGCCCCGGTAGAACCGCAAGACCAATTACCGGGTCACATTTTGTGGGGATGCAGCCGGAGTCGCCCGGTATGAATGCCAGGCGTGGATTGAAGCGGGATGCCAAGGTGAATGAGACCATGGCAAAACAATCAAAAGCTGCCCCAGTCACTTCGCCTGCAAACCACCTTCATCATCAATGGCCTTTTGTACTTCGCGGTAAAAGGCATCGCGCGCTTGCGCGGCTAACTTGTCGCGGGCGCCGCCGCTCCAGTTGGCGTTGGACACGATGACGAGTTTTCGCGTGGGGTCAATAAAGATTCCCTGGCCAAAAATGCCGCGCGCCGTAAAGCTTCCGTCGTCAAAGGTCCACCATTGGTAGCCGTAGCCGCGCCCTGGCGTACCAATATCGGCGCGCTTGGTCGTGGCTTGGGCCAACCAGTCCTCGGGCACGATGCTCTGGCCGTTCACCTTGGCGCCATTCAAGATGAACTGCCCCATGCGCGCGTAGTCGCGCGCAGAGGCCTGCACGCAGCAGCCACCAATTTCCTGGCCTGTTTTGCTCAGCAGCCAGGTTGCCTGCTGCTCCATGCCCGCTGGCCCCCACACCTTCTCTGCAAGATACGTCGCCAAGGGCTTTTGGGTAGCGCGTTGTACCAGCGTGCCCACCAGATTGGTCTCGCCGGTGCTGTACAGCCAGCGGGTGCCAGCGGGCACCTCACGCGGCAGTTTGCGCATATAGCTCACGAGCACTTCCACGCCGGCTTCGGGCGTGTGGTTGTTGAATTTGGCAACGTCGGAGTTGGGGTCGTCGTAGTCCTCGTTCCACTTCACGCCCGAGGTCATGGTCAGTAACTGGCGCACGCTCACCTCGTCATAAGCGGAGCCTTTAAGTTCAGGGATATAGAGGCTGACCTTGTCGTCCAGGCTTTTGATGAAACCGTCTTTCAATGCGGCGCCTACCAGCGTCGACGTGAACGATTTAGCGACAGAAAAGCTCGTCCAGCGTCCAGAGCCGTCAAATCCAAGGCCATACCGCTCCAGTCGAAGTTTGCCGTCATGCACCACCAGCAAGGCCGCGCTGCGCTGTCCGGCCAGGTAGGCGTCCACATCGCTGCTCAGCTTTAGCGGCGCGCCCGTGGGCAAGGGCGAGGGCGCAGCACTGGCGGGGACCACATGGGACTTTGCCAAAATTGGCAGGCGGTCCAGTGCCCGAAACGCGGCATCGCGCTGTGCTTCTGTCCAAAACAACAAATCTCTGTTGGTCGGCACGGTTGCCAGTAGCCCGCGGGTTTCTTTGTCCAGGCTAAACCATCCACCCACCCCTGCGACACCCAAGACCACCAAGGCGCCAACCACGACATTTTTGAGTTTCAAAACGATGCTCCCGTTCTTATAAATAAAGGCCGATCTGCAAAAAAACACGCTATTGAAGCATGGTTTACTTCCTGACCGTTAGCCCCCAGTTCAGGTCAGACCGTTCTTCGCTGGATCTAAATGAGATACACTCTCATTTAGATTTGCGTTTTTCACCGGAGCGTCTATGTCCCCAAACCAGCTGCTGTCTGACCTGCCCAATGGCACGCACGCCCATGTCGCGCGCTTGCTGCCTGGCGCCAATGCGGTGCAAAGCGCCACCGCGCAGCGCCTGGGCGAACTCGGCTTTATTGCCGGCGAGCCGGTGCAAATGCTGCGCCGCGGGCCGGGCGGACGCGAGCCGCTGGCGGTGCAGATTGGCGACACCCAGTTTGCGCTGCGCTTGCTGGAAGCCCAATGCGTTGAAGTGGAAGTGCTGTGAACCCGAACCCCCTGAACCCGTCAAGCCCCGCAAGCATCGTCCTGGTGGGCAACCCCAATTGCGGCAAAACCGCGCTTTTTAACTTGCTTACCGGCGCACGCCAAAAGGTTGCCAACTACGCCGGTGTGACGGTGGAGCGCAAGGTGGGCGCAGCGCAGCTACCCGATGGGCGACGCATCTCGGTGGTGGATTTGCCCGGTTCCTACAGCCTGACGCCTGCCACGCCTGACGAACAGGTGATGCTTGACGTGCTCCAAGGCCGACGCGCCGGTGAAGACGCGCCCGACGCCATCGTGGCCGTGGTGGACGCCACCAATTTGCGCATGAACCTGCGCCTGGTGCTCGAACTCAAAAGCCTGGGTAAACCGATGGTGGTGGCGCTCAATATGGCGGACGTGGCCCGCGCCCACGGCCTGGACATTGACGTGGCGCGCCTGCAAACCGAGCTGGCGTGCCCGGTGGTGGAAACTGTGGCGGTGCAGCACAAGGGCCACGCGCCGCTGATGCTGCAACTCCAATCGCTGCTGGCCGCACCCCTCGCTGCCGCCTCGTCCCCAGCCGCCGATGCCAGCCCCCGCAGCGCCGCCGAACTGCAACGCGAAGTGCGCCGCATTCTGGCGCTGGTGGCGCCCAAGGCGCCGCGCCTGGGGCGTTTTCAGCACCGCATTGACGCTGTGGCCATGCACCCGGTATGGGGTTTGCTGGTGCTCGCAGCCGTGTTGTTCTTGATTTTTCAGGCGGTGTTTACCTGGGCCACACTCCCCATGGACCTGATCAAAGACGCCATGGCCGCCATTGGCACGTGGATTAACGGCGCCATGGACGACGGCCCGCTGCGCAGCCTGCTGGTGGACGGCGTGGTGGCGGGTGTGGGCGGCGTACTGGTGTTTTTGCCGCAGATTTTGATTTTGTTCTTCTTTATCTTGCTGCTCGAAGACTCGGGCTACCTGCCGCGCGCGGCCTTTTTGCTGGACAACCTGATGGGCCGTGTGGGCTTGTCGGGGCGGGCGTTCATACCACTCCTTAGCAGTTTTGCCTGTGCTATTCCCGGCATCATGGCCACGCGCACCATTGCCAACTGGCGCGACCGTCTGGCCACCATCATGGTTGCGCCCTTGATGACCTGTTCGGCCCGCCTGCCGGTGTATGCGCTTTTGATTGGCGCCTTTGTGCCCGAACGCGACGTGGCGGGCCTGAGCCTGCGCGGGCTCACGCTGTTTGGCCTGTACGTGGCCGGCGTGGTTTCTGCCATGGCGGTGGCGTGGATGTTCAAGCGGGTGTGGATGAAGTCAGCCTACCAGCCGCTGATGCTAGAGCTGCCCCCGTACCGCGCGCCCAGCCTGCGCAACCTGGCCCAGGGCCTGTGGGAGCGCGCGCGCATCTTTTTGCGCCGGGTGGGTGGCATTATTTTTTCGCTCATGGTGGTGCTGTGGTTTTTGTCCACCTATCCCTCGCCACCTGCAGGCTGGGATGTGTCGCAGGGCCCGGCCATCCAATACAGCGCGGCCGGCATGCTGGGCCACGCTTTGCAATATGTGTTTGCGCCCATCGGCTTTAACTGGCAAATCTCGATCGCCCTGGTGCCCGGCATGGCCGCGCGTGAGGTGGCGGTGGGCGCTTTGGGCACGGTGTATTCGCTTTCTGCCGCCGGCAGTGGCGTGGCCGACGCGCTGTCGCCCGTGATTGCCCAGGGCTGGTCGCTGGCCACGGCCTATTCGCTCTTGGCCTGGTTTGTGTTTGCGCCGCAGTGCCTGTCTACCCTGGCCGTGGTGCGGCGCGAGACCAATTCCTGGCGCTACCCCCTGCTAATGGCGGGCTATTTGTTTGGTCTGGCCTATGCCGCGTCTTTCATCACCTACCGCCTCACGCTGTGGCTGAGCGCCTGAGGCAGGAGCCGTCGCTATGAACTTTCAAGCATTGACCGTGGGAGTGGTGGTGGCTTGCAGCGTTTTCTATGCTGCCTGGACGCTTGCGCCGCAAACCCTGCGCAGCGCGCTGGCGCGGGGTCTCTCGGGCTTGCCCTTGCCGGTTTTCCTGCAAGAGCGCCTGCTGGCCGTGGCCAATGCCAGCGCGGGCTGCGGCTGTTCGGGTTGTGACAAGGCCCCGGCTTTGGCAGCCACGGGCGCCAACCCGACCTTGGGCGCCCAGGCGCAGCCTCTGGTGTTTCATCCGCGCAAGGGCAAGGTCAACTAGCGCGGCGGTGGCCTTCAGCGGCCGCCCGTTTACTTCGGCTTGGGCTCCAGCGCAATCGTCATCGGAGAGGGCACACGGCCGT
>CANFNE010000156.1 GCA_947448105.1 Burkholderiales bacterium | reverse complement strand
TGAAATGAGCAAGTTAGTAGGGTTGGTCGGCTGGCGCGGAATGGTCGGCTCGGTGTTGATGGACCGCATGCAGACCGAAGGCGACTTCGACCTGATCGAGCCGGTGTTTTTCTCCACCTCCAGCGCGGGCGGCAAAGCCCCTGCCCTGGCCAAAAACGAAACCACGCTGCAAGACGCCTTCAATATGGATGCGCTCAAGCGCTGCGAGATCATCATCAGCGCCCAGGGTGGCGACTACACCACCGAGGTGTTCCCCAAACTGCGCGCCGCTGGCTGGAACGGCCACTGGATAGACGCAGCAAGCACCCTGCGCATGGAAAAGGATGCCGTCATCATCCTGGACCCGGTCAATCTGCCCGTTATCCAGAAGGCCCTGGCCGCTGGCGGCAAAAACTGGGTGGGCGGCAACTGCACCGTGAGCTGCATGCTGATGGGCGTGGGCGCGCTGTACAAGGCGGGCTTGGTGGAATGGATGAGCACGCAAACCTACCAGGCGGCTTCAGGCGGCGGCGCGCAGCATATGCGCGAGCTGCTGACCCAATACGGCGCGCTGAACGCGGAAGTCAAAGCCCTGCTGGACGACCCCAAAAGCTCGATTCTGGAAATCGACCGCCTGGTCGCCGCCAAACAGCGCAGCTTGAGCGCCACCGAAACGGCCAACTTTGGCGTTCCCCTGGGCGGCTCACTGATTCCCTGGATCGACAAGGACCTCGGTAACGGCATGTCCAAAGAAGAGTGGAAAGGCATGGCCGAGACCAACAAAATTTTGGGTCAGGGCGAAGGCTTTGGCTCCGCAGCGGTGCCCGTGGACGGCTTTTGCGTGCGCATTGGCGCCATGCGTTGCCACAGCCAGGCGCTGACGTTTAAGCTCAAAAAAAACGTGCCAGTGGCCGACATCGAAGCCATGATCGCCGCCGACAACCCATGGGTCAAGCTGGTGCCCAACACGCGTGAGGCCAGCGTCCGTGACCTGACGCCTGTGGCCGTTACCGGCACCATGACGATTCCCGTCGGTCGCGTGCGCAAGCTGGCTATGGGCGACGACTACGTGGGCGCTTTCACGGTGGGTGACCAGTTGCTCTGGGGCGCGGCCGAGCCGCTTCGCCGAATGTTGCGCATCTTGCTGGGCGCCTGACCATCTGGCCTCGGAACCCGCGTAAGGACCTTGAGTCTGTGCGCGGGAGTTAAACTAAATTAAAATATGGCAATAAATAAACTTTATGGCTGATTTCTTGGGGTATTTTTAAAGACTTGTCGTCGATAATGCATCATATGGCACTACGAAGCCAGGTCTAAAGAGGAAGGGTGGATCCGGAATTGAGCTCACATCAAGGTTTTTGGCGCGCGTCAGCCGTGCCCATGGCGGCTGCACTTATCGCTTTGGGCGCCAATCAGGCCCACGCACTGTCCATGGGAAAGGTATTGGTGCAGTCTGCGCTGGGGCAAAGCCTACTGGCTGAGATTGACCTTGCTGACCTGAGCGACGATGACGCCAAGTCGCTGAAATCGACGTTGGCTTCGCCAAGTGCTTTTGCTGGCATGGGCTTGGAGTACAACCCAGCGCTCAACGGGGCCCAGATCGCAGTGCAACGCCGCCCCAACGGGAACCGCTATCTCAAACTGACGAGCAGCCGCCCGCTGAACGAGCCGTTCATCGACATTGTGGTGGAACTGAGCTGGTCATCCGGACGCATCGTTCGCACCTACACCGTACTGCTAGACCCCCCATCGACCCAGGAAAATGCGTCGGGCTCTGCACTGGCTGCGCCCATGGCAGAGCCGCAGGCGGTGACGACAACGCCACCCGGTGCTGCGGCCTCGGTCGTTCAGCCCGCGCCAGCTGCGGTCGCACCCATTGCAGCGGCACCCGCACCTGCGGTGAATGCCAAATCTGCGACGCCAAATACACCAGCGACATCACCCGTCAGCCGGTCAGATTCCGATCGCAAACGCGTACGCGTTCGTCCTGGCGACACGGCCGGCAACATCGCCCGGTCCATGGCATCGGAAGGTGTAACGGTAGAGCAAATGCTGGTGGCGATGCTCAGCGCCAACCCGTCTGCATTTGTGGACGGTAATGTGAATCGCCTGTTGGCGGACGCTGAAATTCTGGCGCCGGACGCGGCCATGGTGAAAAAGACCACTCAAAGTCAGGCGCGCCGCATTATTGATGGGCAAAACCAGGAATTCCAAAGTCTGCGCCGCGGTCTGGCCAGCCAAGTGCCGCCAGCACCTGCGCCGACAAAGCAAACAGAAGCGGTAGGCTCGGCTTCCAAGCCCGCGCAGCCGAGCGCGCCCATTGCGCCCAAAGCCGCCCCTAGCGATACCCTCAAACTGTCCAAAGATTCGGTGCAAGACAAGGCCGACAAAGCCAGCATGGACCAAATCGCGCAACAACGGGCCAAGACAGAAGCCAGTGAACGCGCCCGAGAACTGGCCAAAAACATCGAAGAACTCAATCAGCTCGCCAAAGTGGCAACCAAGCCGGAAGCTGCGGTGGTGCCGACGGCTCCTACAGTAAGTACCCAGGGTGCCGCCGGTATTGCAGCCGCTGCAAGCGCCGCGTCCAATCCGACCCAAAGTCCCAGTCCTGCAATTACCTCCAGTCTGCCAACAACGCCAAACGCCAGCGCGGACGGGTGGGTGAAAACCGCGTTGCAAAACCTGGGGATCAGTGGTCTCGTGCTGGCAGCGTTGGGACTATTGGCCGCTTTTGGCTGGTACCGGTGGCGGCAAGCGAAGCCATCGAGTGTTGATGGCATCAATGGCAACGGCCAATGGAAAAGCACCGCGGGTTCGTCCTTCGAGTTGGGTGGTGGCGGGCGCGTAGACACGACTGACATCGGAACGGCCGCATTGAATTCAACCTTTTACCCCGACAGTCAATTGGAAGTCGCCCAAGAACTCGATCCAGTGGCAGAAGCCGAGGTCTACTTGGCCTACGGCAAAGACGTACCGGCCGAGGAGATTCTTAAAGAGGGGTTGCAGCAAGACCCCACCCGCGTAGCCATCCACCTGAAACTCTTGGCCATCTTTGCCAAGCGGGGTGACACCAAAAGCTTCGATGCAATGGCGCGGGAAGTCAGTACATTGACACAGGAGCGCGGACCGGACTGGGCCCAGGTTCAAGAAATGGGACGAGCACTTGATCCTTCCAACCCACTGTACGGTTTTAGTGCGCCACCCGCAACGGCGGCAGCGAAAGTCGCTGCACCAGAGGCGGCAAAATTCGAACAATCCATGTTCAACGTGGACACAGAAACGATGCGGGCTTTGTCAGATTCGCCCCGAGCAAAAACTGTCCCTCCCATCGCCGATGCGCCTTTTGTAGAAACAGCGCCGATTTTCGACCTGTCATCGATTGAACTGGCGTCCCCTCCCAACACAGAAACGTCGCGCACAACCCAACAAGCTAGCACCGACCGACTGGACGCCACGCTAGCCCTGGCAGAGCAATTTCTGGAAATCGGCGAAAAGGAAGGCGCGCGCGCCCTTTTAGAAGAAGTGATTTCTGCTGGTAGTGAGCCCCTTCGCCAGCGCGCCACGCGCTTGCTGGCCAAAGCGGGATGAAGCGCAGCGGATCCTATAAGACCAAGGACGCTGCGTGCGCATTGCGCTAGGCGTGAGCTACAGCGGCCAGTCTTACCAGGGCTGGCAAAGCCAGGCCTCTGGCCTGACGGTGCAAGACCGACTGGAAGCGGCGCTTGGCCAATTCACCCAGCAACATGTATCCACGCTATGTGCCGGGCGCACCGACGCCGGCGTGCACGCGCTCATGCAGGTGGTGCATTTCGACACCGAGATTGACCGCGACACCCATGCCTGGGTGCGCGGCACCAACGCCAGCCTGCCCAAAGACATTGCCGTGGAATGGGCCATGCCAGTGCCCCCCAGTTTTCATTGCCGGGCCAGCGCCACCACGCGGCGTTATGCCTATGTGCTGCGCCAGTCCGAAGTGCGCCCCACCGTGGACGCTGACCGGGTAGGCTGGACTTTTTACCCGGTGGACGGCGACGCCATGCGCGAAGCCACGCAGTACATCCTGGGCGAGCACGATTTCAGCTCGTTTCGTGCCTCCCAGTGCCAAGCGCTGTCGCCGGTCAAGCGCCTGTACGAGATTTCGATCAACCAGCGCGGCGCTTACTGGCGCTTTGAGTTTGAGGCCAACGCCTTTTTGCACCACATGATCCGCAACCTGATGGGCTGCCTGCTGCAAATCGGCCAGGGCAAACGCCCGCCGTCCTGGATGCAAGAAGTGCTGCACGCCCGCGACCGCGACGCCGCAGCGCCTACGTTTTCGCCCGCAGGGCTGTACTTTTTGGGGCCGCGCTACCCGGCGCACTTCGGCATTCCGGAGCGCACACCTGCGTATGATTGGCTGCCATGAGCGCCACTTCCTCCCTGACCCGCACCCGCATCAAGTTGTGCGGCATGACCCGTGAGCAGGATGTGGACGCGGCCGTGGCAGCGGGCGCAGACGCGGTGGGCTTTGTGCTGTATGCGGCCAGCCCGCGCTATGTCAGCCCAGCACGCGCGGCTGAACTGGCCCGTCGCCTGCCGCCTTTTGTCACACCCGTGCTGCTGTTTGTGAACCACAGCCCGGCAGAAGTGGCCGCCGCCTGCGCGCTGGTGCCCAGCGCCACCGCCCAATTCCACGGCGACGAGAGCGCACAGCAGTGCCTCGAAATGAGCGGGCACGGCGCCCGGCCCTACCTGCGCGCAGCCCGCATTCCCTTAGGGCCAGACGCGGCGCAGTTTGACCTCGTAAAATACGTCCACCTACATTTCCAGGCCCAAGCCATTCTGCTCGACGCACATGTTGACGGATTTGGCGGCGGCGGCAAGGCATTCAATTGGTCACTTCTTCCTCCAAGCGTCAACGCTCACCTCGTCTTGAGTGGTGGGTTGACTGCAGCAAACGTGGGCGATGGCATCGCGCAGCTGCGCCCGCGTTGTAAAACGCTGGCCGTCGACGTGAGCTCGGGCATAGAAGCCGATGCACCCGGGGGCACAACGCTCAAGGGCATCAAAGACCCCGAAAAAATCAACCAGTTCGTCGCTGCCGTACGCGCAGCCGACCAACATCTTGCAAGATTGTCTTAAACACCATGTTTTCTTACCAACAACCTGACCTGAGCGGCCACTTTGGCAAATACGGCGGCAGCTTTGTCTCTGAGACCCTCACGCACGCCATCAACGAACTTAAAGACGCCTACGCCCAGTACCAAAACGACCCGGCTTTTGTGGCCGAGTTCAAGTCGGAACTCGCGCATTTTGTGGGCCGTCCTTCGCCGATTTACCACGCAGACCGCATGAGCCGCGAGATGGGTGGCGCGCAGATTTACCTCAAGCGTGAAGACCTGAACCATACCGGCGCCCACAAGATCAACAACACCATCGGCCAGGCCATGTTGGCCAAGCGCATGGGCAAGCCGCGCGTGATTGCCGAAACCGGTGCGGGCCAGCACGGTGTAGCCACCGCCACCATTTGCGCCCGCTACGGCCTGGAATGCGTGGTCTACATGGGCAGCGAAGACGTCAAGCGCCAAAGCCCCAACGTCTACCGCATGAAGCTCTTGGGCGCCACCGTCGTGCCCGTCACCAGCGGCAGCCGCACCCTGAAAGACGCCTTGAACGAAGCCATGCGCGACTGGGTGGCCAATGTGGACAACACCTTCTACATCATCGGCACCGTGGCCGGCCCCCACCCTTACCCCATGATGGTGCGCGACTTTCAAAGCATCATCGGCACCGAATGCATTGCGCAAATGCCCGAGATGCTGGCCAAACAACACGCCGCCAGCACGCAGCCCGATGCCGTAATCGCCTGTGTGGGCGGCGGCAGCAATGCCATGGGTATTTTTCACCCCTACATCCCGTTTGAGAACACCCAGCTTATTGGCGTGGAGGCCGCTGGCGAAGGCCTGGACAGCGGCAAGCACTCAGCGTCCATCCAGCGCGGCAGCGCCGGTGTGTTGCACGGCAACCGCACCTATGTGCTGCAAGACGACAACGGCCAGGTCACTGAGACGCAC
>CANFNE010000155.1 GCA_947448105.1 Burkholderiales bacterium | reverse complement strand
GGTGCTGTGCGCACTGTCGGTATGGGCCGCCGTGGGCGTCCACACCGCGTGCGCTGCTGCGGACAAGCAATTTCGCATTGGCTCACTGGTGCCCAAAAACTCGCTGTACCACCGCCAACTCATGGACATCGGCGAGGCCTGGCGCGCGGCGCAAGGCGACAACGCGAAGTACCTGGTGTACCCCGACGGCAGCCAGGGCGGCGAGGCAGAAATGGCGCGGCGCATGCGCATCGGGCAGTTGCAAGGCGCGCTTTTGTCGGTGGTGGGCCTACGGGAAATCGAGCCCTCGATTTCGGCCTTGCAAGGGATACCTTTGCTGTTCAAAAGCTGGGACGAGGTGGATTACGTGCGCGAGAAGATGCGCGCGGGCATGGAAAAAAAGTTTCTGGAAAAAGGCTTTGTGGTCTTGGCCTGGGGCGATGCCGGCTGGGTGCGCTTTTTTTCTAAGGACGCGGCCGTTCGCCCCGACGACTTCAAAAAGATGAAGTTTTTTGCCTGGGGCTCAGAACCCGACCAACAAGCCATCATGAAAAGCCTGGGCTACACGCCGGTGCCGCTGGAGACCTCTGACATCCTCCCGGCCATTCAAACCGGCATGATCAACGTGGTGCCGTCCACGCCCTACTTTGCGCTGGCAACACAAATTTACGCCACGGCCCCGAACATGCTTGAAATCAACTGGGCGCCGATTGTGGGCGCTTTGGTGGTGACGAAAAAGTCATGGGACGACATGGGCCCCGCTGCCCAAACCGCCGTGCGCTTGGCCAGCGAAAAAGCCGGCGTACACATTCGCGCCAAGGCCCGGCAAGAAGTGGAAGAGGCCGTGGACGCCATGAAAAAGCGCGGACTGACCGTGAACCGCCCCACGCCAGAGCAAATGCGGGAGTGGAATGAATTTGCCGAGAAGCTCTACCCCCGGATTCGCGGCACCATGGTTCCCGCGGAGACCTTTGACGAGGTTCTGTCCCACCTCAAAGACTTCCGCGCGGGCAAGGGCAAGTGAACGTGGGCGGCCGACGCACTATTTTTGCCAGCTTAGAAAACCTGGACGCGCCTATCGCCTCGCTGGCCTTGGCGCTGATGATGGTAATTCCCTTGGTCGAGATTTTGATGCGACCTGTTCTGGGCAGCGGCATTGACAATGCCCCGGTGCTGGTGCAGCACCTGGGCCTGGTGCTGGCCATGTTTGGCGCCTTGGCCGCAGAGCGCCATGGCCACCTCACCTCCTTCGGGGCCACCGGCACGGGCACGGCGCAAACCCCGGCCTGGCGCGCTGCCCAGTGCTTGGCTGCGGCGGTGTGCGGCGTGCTGGCCTATGCCAGCTTGCGCTTTGTGCAAAGCGAACGCGATGCCGCGCACGTGCTGGCCTATGCCATACCGACCTGGACCCTCCAAGCCGCGTTGCCTTTGTGCTTTGCGCTGCTGGGCTACAAGCTGGGCCGCCGTTGTGGGGGGCCTGCGCCGGTGCGCCTGGCTCTTGCACTGCTGGCGCCGCTGGCCGGCTTTGCGGTCGCCTGGCAGTTCGACGGCACGTCGATTGCGGTAGCGCCGGCCTTGGCGCTGCTGGGGGCCGCGCTGCTCGCGGGAGCGCCCATCTTCGCGGTCTTGGGCGGCCTGGCTTTGGCGCTGTTTTGGAGCGAAGGCATGCCGCTGGCGTCGGTGGCTTTGTCGCATTACCAAATCACGGTCAATCCGTCCCTGCCCGCCTTGCCTTTGTTCACGCTGGCTGGCCTTGTATTTGCGCGCACCGGTGCGGCCGGGCGTCTGGGCGATTTGTTCGTCGTGCTGATGGGCGGCGGCGTTCGCGGCACGGTGGTGGCAGTGGCCGTGCTGTGCTCGTTTTTTACGGCATTTACCGGCGGCAGCGGCGTGACCATCTTGGCCCTGGGCGGCTTGATGCTGCCGCTCTTGCGCAACGCCACCTACCCTGAGGACAAGGGCATTGGGCTGGTCACCAGCGCCAGCGCCTTGGGTGTGCTCTTGGCGCCCTCGGTGCCCTTGATCATGTACGCCATCATCGCCCGCGTGCCCATTGCCACCATGTTTCTGGCGGGTGTGGTACCAGCGCTGGTGATGGTGGCCTGCCTGCTGTTCTTTGGCGGATTTCTCAAGGGCGGCGGGGCGGTAGCGCCCGCAGCAACAAGCCTGGTACAAGCGTCATTGGCCACCGCCGCTTGGAGGGCGAAGTGGGAAATACTGGCGCCCTTGGTGGCCATCGGCTCTCTGGCCAGCGGCATTGCCACCCCCATGGAAAGCGCCGCATTGACCGCAGCCTATGCCGTGCTCACCCAGGCGTTTGCCCACCGCGAGTTGCCCCTGCGCTTGCTATTCAAGTGCCTGAGCGAATCCGCACAAATCATTGGCGGCGTGCTGCTGATCCTGGGCATGGCGCTGGCGCTGACCAACTTTTTGATTGACGCAGGTATTCCCGATGCGGCCATTGAAGCGGTGCAAAGCCTGGTACCCAACCGGTGGATATTTCTGTTGGCGCTCACCGTGTTTTTGTTGTTCGCCGGTGCGCTGATGGAAATATTTGCAGCCATCGTGGTTCTGGTGCCCTTGCTGCTGCCGGTGGCGCAGAGTTACGGCATTGGCCCGGTGCACTTCGGCATCATTTTCTTGGCCGCGATGGAAATGGGATTTTTGTGCCCGCCGGCCGGCCTGAACATCTTCTTTGCATCGGCCATGTTCGGCAAACCAATTCGCGCGGTGGCGGCGTCTGTCACGCCCGCCTTGGGCGCAATTTTTCTGGGCACCTTGTTGATTGCGTGGCTGCCGGAGCTGTCCACCGCGCTCCCGCGCTTAGCGGGCGCTGCCGTCCTTGCGCAGTAGCGTGAGTGCCAGCAGCGCAGAGGCCAGCATCAAAAACAGGCTCACCGCATTGAGCACTGGCGTGGCGCCTTCGCGCATGCGGCCGTACATCATGACGGTGAGCGGCGAATCTGAGCCCACCAGCATGAGCGTGGTGTTGAAGTTCTCAAAGGACATCAGAAAGGAAATAGCCGCAGCACCCGCCAGCGCCGGCCGCAGATATGGCAGGGTGATGGTGCGCAGCACCGCAGCGCGCGTGGCACCCAGGTTGAAGGCGGCTTCTTCCAGGGTGGTGTCAAAACGCTTGAGGCGCGCGCTGATGGTCAGCGTGGCAACCGAGATGATGAAAGACAGCTGGCCGAGCACCACCAGCGGCAGGCCCGGGCGCAAGAACTCGAGCTCCAAGCCCCACAGATCATCTGCCAGGTTGGCAATACGGCTGGCAAAGGCCAGGATGGAAATGCCCAGAATCACGCCCGGAATCACCAGGGGTGCGAGCACCATCAGCGAGAACATCGACTTGCCCCGGAACTGCGTGCGCTCCATCAAAAACGCGTTGGCGGTACCTATGAGCACCGCCAACACCGTGACCCAGCTGGCCACCACCACGCTGGTCCAGATGCTGCCCATCAAGGCCTTGTCGGCAAACAAGCCCTTGCGCCCGGCTTGCGCACTGCTCAAAAACCAGTCCAGGGTAAAGCCTTGCCACGGCGGCGCCGGGTAGGGCGCGTTGTTAAAAGCAAAGGCCGCCACGATGGCCAGCGGCAAAAACAAAAACGTAAAAAACAAGAGCGTGTAGGCGACCGTGCCAAAGCGCAGCCACCGTGGGCGGGGCAGGGAGGGGATCATGATTTGCGCATCACTTCACCAAATTTCTGGCCTGAGAGTTTGAGCCCCAGCCACACGATGGCAGTGCTCAAACCCAGCAGCAAAAAGCCAAAGGCCGCACCCTGCTCCCAATTGAAGCGGGTGATGAACTGGGTGTAAATCTGCTCGGTAAACCACTGCGAGCTTTTGCCGCCCAAGAGCGTGGGTGTGAGGTAGTTGCCCAAAGTGAGCATGAACACCACGATGCAGCCCGCAACCATGCCAGGGGCGGCGTGCGGAATGATGATCTGGCGCAGGATGGACCAGCCGTTGCCGCCCAGGTCGTAGGCCGCTTCAATCAAGGCGTCGTCCAAACTTTCCAGGGCGCTGACCAACGGCACGACCATGAACAGCATGGAGGTGTAGACCAGGCCCACCAAAATCGTGGCGTCGTGGTAGAGCATTTCCACCGGCATGTCGGTCATGCCCAGGCGCACCAACGCGCCTGGCAAGACACCCGACTCGCGCAGCAAAATCATCCAGCCCAGTGCGCGCACCGTCTCGCTCACCCAAAACGGGATCAGGCACAACACAAAGAGCGTCGACTGCAGGCGCCCGCGCGCGATCTTGGCAATCGTCCAGGCCATGGGAAAGGCCACCAGCAGGGTGATGGCCGTGGAGACGATGGACATCAGGGCGGTGCGCACAAAGGTGTGCCAGTACAGCGGTTCGCCAAAAAAGGTGGCGAACTGCGCCAGGCTGGGCTCATAAACCCGCGGCGCCACCCGCACGCGCAGCGACAAAATCGCCAGCTCCACATGCGGCAGCACCAGCAGCAGCGCCAGCCAAACCACGGCGGGCGCCAGCAGCAGCGCAAACATGAGCCGCGCCTGGGTTGTGCCCGCGGGCATAGCCTCAGTGGCCATGGGACGCGGGCGAGCCGTCGGCGGCAAAGCAGACCGCGCGCTGCGGGTCGAAACCAAAGTGCACCTGTTCGCCCACCGCCAGGTCGTGGAACCGGCCGGTCTGAGGCAGGGCGATGCGAAACGCCAGCTGGCTTGTGTCTTCGCGCAGCAGCACGGCCGAATTGGCGCCGTCAAACAAAATGCTTTCCACCTTGGCGCCGTAAGCGCTGTGGCCCTGGTCCCTAAAGGTCTGCGCCTGGCGGGAAATGCCGGCCACTTCAGGGCGCACAAAGGCCTGCACCGCGTCGCCCACGCGCACCGGGCCCATGGCCACGGCGTGCAGCTCCAGGCCGCCTGGGGTGACCAGGGTGACGGTCTGCTGGTGGACTGCGATGGCGCGGCCCTGTACGCCATTGTTGGCACCGACAAAGCCCGCCACAAAAGGCGTCTGCGGCTGGTAGTACAACTGCTGCGGCGTACCCACCTGCTCAAACTTGCCCTGATGCATGACGGCCACCTGGTCGGACATGACCAGTGCCTCGGACTGGTCGTGCGTGATGTAGACAAAAGTGGTGCCAAACGAAGCCTGCAGCTGCTTGAGCTCGACCTTCATGTGCTCGCGCAGTTTCAAGTCCAGCGCGCCCAGCGGTTCGTCGAGCAGCAGCAAGGTGGGCTCGAGCACCAGGCTGCGCGCAATGGCCACCCGCTGCTTTTGCCCGCCCGAGAGCTGGTCGATGCGCTTGTTTTGTGCGCCAGGCAGGCTGACGCGCTCCAGCATCTCGCCCACGCGGCGTTTGATGTCAGACGCGGCCACACCCCGGCGCGCCAGGCCGTAGCCGATGTTCTCGCCCACCGACATCATGGGAAACAGCGCCAGGTGCTGAAACACCATGTTGACCGGGCGCTTGTTGGGCAGCACGCCCTGCATCGACCTGCCGCCGATCCGGATGTCGCCCTGGTCTGGGCTCTGAAAGCCGGCCACCATGCGCAGCAAGGTGGTCTTGCCGCAGCCCGAAGGCCCGAGTATGGAAAAGAAACTGCCGCGCGCCACGCTGAACGACAAGTCGGCCACCGCCGCAAACGCGCCATAGTGTTTGGACACACCGACGGCCTGGAGGTCGGATTCGCAAGAAGAGGTCATGGGCTGGGCGGTGTTTGGGCTTAGTGCAAGCGCACGCCTTGGCGTTCGAGCTCGGCCTGCACGTCGGCCAGGTCGACGTCTGCGGTCGATGTGCCTTGCTGCAGCGACACCGCTGCTGCCGCACCCGCACCCTGGCCGGTGACGGTGCAAGCCATCATATTTCGCATGGCCGCGTGCGACACCATGTCGCCAGCCACGCAGCGCCCCGCCACCAGCAGGTTGTCCACTTCCAGCGGCACCATGCAACCGTAAGGCACTTCGAAGTAGCGGCCGGTGGTAGGCAGAATCAGCACGTTGTAGCCGTCGATAAACTCGGGAAAGATGCCGATGGAGTCAGCAAACTTGGCCTGGTTGCGCACGTCGTCGCTGCTGAGGTTGTAGCGGCC
>CANFNE010000154.1 GCA_947448105.1 Burkholderiales bacterium | reverse complement strand
CGCGCAGGGCGCAGCCCACGCCTGGGCCGACCAATGCCCGCACCGGGGCGCGCGCTTGTCCTTGGGGCGGGTGTGCGCGGGCCAGCTTGAATGTCCCTACCACGGCTGGCAATTTGCGGGCACGGGCGACTGCGTGCACGTGCCGGCCTTGCCCGGTTTTGTGCCGGGCCCCAAGCACAGCGCGCGGGTGTTTGAGGCGCAAGAGGCCTGCGGTTTGCTCTGGGTGCGGCTGGCAAAGCCGGCAGCCGAGTCAGCTGCTAACGCGCTGCCGGCCTTCGGCGCCGAGGCCGACACCCGTCTGCGCAAGCTCAACTGCGGCCCTTACGACGTGGCCACGAGTGCGCCGCGCATTGTGGAAAATTTTCTGGACATGGCGCACTTTGGTTTTGTCCACGAAGGCTGGCTGGGGGCGCGCGACGCCACCGAAATTGCCGACTACCAGGTCACCCCCACGCCCACCGGCCTGCTGGCCACCAACTGCCGTGCCTGGCAGCCGCAATCCAACCTGCATTCCACCCAGCCCGCCTTGGTGGAGTACAGCTACGAAGTCACGGCCCCGTACACCGCGCTGCTGACCAAGATTCCCGAGGCCGGGACCACGGCGGTGGACGGCTGGCGCGAGTCGATTGCGCTCTTGATTTGCCCGGTCTCGCCCGAGGTCAGCCGGGTTTGGTTTCGGTTGGCGGTGGCCGACTTTGACTCGCCGGATGACAAATTGCAGGCCTTTCAGCACACCATCTTCACGCAGGACCAGCCCGTGCTGGAGTCGCAAACCCCCCGCAGCCTGCCCTTGCGCTTGCAGGCCGAGGCGCACACGGCGGCCGACAAGGCGTCGTCCGCTTACCGGCGTTACTTGGCGCAGTCGGGCATCACGTTTGGCACCTGCGAGGCTGCCTAAGCGCGCTTAAGCCAGCAGCGGGTAGCCCAGCGCCTGGGCCGATGCGCGCATGTCCACGCAGCGCTGGTAGATGGCAGGCGCGGGCACTTCAAAACCGACGATGCCCAGCGCCTGCAAAGTGGGCGCTGCGTCAGCGCTGGCCAGCAGCGCCCGCAAGGCACTTTGCAGCAGCGCGATCTCCTGCGCAGAAGTGGCCTTGGCCGTAATCAAAGGCAAGCCGGGGTAGGCCTCGGTGGTGGCGACGATGCACAGGCCCTGGATGGCCTGCGGCGTGTAGCGCGCCAGGGCGGCGTAGGTGACGCAGTCGATCGCGGCCAGATCGGCGCGGCCTTCGCGCACAGCAGCGACCGATGCGCCGTGGCCGCCGGTTTCCAGGGCGCTGGCAAAGAAGCGGCCCTTGACAGCCAAGGGCGCCACCAGGGCGCGCAAGGCGTTGTAGCCCGACTGCGAGTTTGCCGCGTTAAACGCCGCGCGAAGACCCCGAAAGCCTTCCAACTTCAAATGCCCGTGCTCGGCGCGCGCCACCAGCACGCTGCGGCAGGCCATACCGCTGCACTGCGGCGCGTCATAGGCAAAGGCGCCAACCAATTGCACCTTGCCCGCCAGGTCGTCGGTGAACGGGTAGCCGCAGGTCTGGCTCAGTAGCAGATCGGGGTTCAGCCAATGGGCGTGGTAGTCGTGCGGCCAGGTCAGGGCGGTGGGCAGGCGCCGCAGTCCGGCGGCCGCCAGCTGGCGGCGCAGCAGTTCCCACAGCGCCGCCACGGCGGGGCGATGAGCCAGGTACATGGGCAGGGATGCCAGGCGTGCGGTCATGGCGCGCTCAAGGTTGGGGCGCGCTGCCTTGGGGCCGTGTCGCCTGCGCCGGGTGGTCGATGGGCGAAAACGCGTGGCGCACAAAAAGTGCCACATAACCCGGCACCAAAAAGCCGCCGGTGCCCTGCACAAATTGGTCGCGCTGCGCCCAATACGCGTGGGGTATCCGGTACCAGGGCAGGTTGGGTTGGGCGTGGTGCACTGCGTGGTAGTTGTTGTTCAAAAACAGCAGACGCCAGGGCCATGCTGCTTCGTTGACCACAATGCGGTGCGCGGGCAGGGCGGCGGGGCGGTGCTCGTAAAACGAGCGCATGATGGCCAGCCCCAGGCAGGGGTATCCCACACACAGGACATAGGTCAGGGGTGACATGCCGGCCCAGGCGGAAATAGCCCACAGCATCAGCGCCAAGAGCGCCGTGTGCTGCACCCAAGTCCAGCGCATCTTGGGGCTGCGCCAATAGGCGCTTTGGCGCAGCGGCCAGAGCAGGTAAAAAATAGCAAACGCCGGGGTAATCAAGAAGCGCCCGAGCGAGGTTCGCTGCGCCACCAGCAGCGCACGCATGGGCGCACTGCGCTGCGCGTAGTCTTCCGGGTCCAGGTAATTGCTCTCGGGGTCTTGGCCGGGGTAGGTGAGCAACTCGTCGCGGTGGTGCGCCAGGTGGCTGCGCCGGTAAATGTCAAACGGGTACCACACGGCGATGGGCAGCAAGCCCAGCCAGCGGTTGAGCCGGGCGCGGGTGCTGGGGTGGTTGTGCACCAGCTCATGCTGCAGGCTCATGTACCAGGCACTCACCACGACCAGGGCCAGCAGTGCGCCCCAGGCGCCTCCATGCGCGTACCAGGCCAGCGCCGCCAGCCAGCTGCCGTAGACCACGGCAATGAGCAGCCAGGTGGGCCATTCCACGCGCCGGGTGCGGTTTGCGGTGGGGTCTGAGGGAGCGTCGTGCGCGCGGTTCATGCGGGAAAATTTCAATAAAAGGTGGAGCCGGGTGGCCGCTAAGCGGCGTGCGGCGCGGATCGTAGCACTGGCCTGCGCGTGGCGGTTTGTCCCAAGGCAAAGACGTGCTTCCAACCGCCTTGCGCCCCAGGGCGTGGCAGGCGCAGCGCTTGCAGGTGCCGGGCTTGTAAACTCACCCCCTCCTCCAGCAGCGTGTCCGGCGCAGCGCGGAGTTTTGTTTTTCCGGGCCATGTAGAGGACTACCATGTACAAAAACCTCGCTGCGATCGTCGTCGCCCTCAGCCCGACCGTCCGCGACATCCCTCGCCTTGCCTGCGCGCAACCTCCCGTGGCGGTGGCGCCGTGAGCTACCAGATCAAGGAAATTTTCTACACCTTGCAAGGCGAAGGCGCCAACGCCGGCAAGCCCGCCGTGTTTTGCCGCTTTGCCGGCTGCAATCTGTGGTCGGGCCGGGAACAAGACCGTGCCACCGCCATTTGCCAGTTTTGCGATACCGACTTTGTCGGCACCGACGGCACGCTGGGCGGGCGCTTTGACAGCGCGCAGGCGCTGGCTGCGCAAATTGCCGCCCTTTGGCCTGCTGGTGACAGCGCGCACCGCTTTGTGGTGCTGACCGGCGGCGAGCCCTTGCTGCAAGTGGACACCGACCTGATTGAGGCGCTGCACGCCCAGGGTTTCCAGATTGCCGTCGAAACCAATGGCAGCCTGGCGGCGCCTGCGGGTATTGATTGGGTGTGCGTCAGCCCCAAGGCCGGCGCGCCCTGGGTGCAACGCCAGGGCCAGGAGCTCAAGCTGGTGTGGCCGCAAGCCGGATTTGTGTTGGACGATTTGCAAACCATGCAGGACTTGCCTTTTGAGCACCACCACTTGCAGCCCTTAGACGACATCCTGCGCGCCAAAAACACCGAGATTTGCATAGACCTTTGCCTGCAAAACCCGGCTTGGAAGCTCAGCCTGCAAACCCACAAAATGACAGGAATCCGATGAGCCAAGCCGCACCCCACGTCTTGCCTGTGGCCGGACAGTTCAGCGTCAGCCAAAAGTTTTTCTTTGACGCCGCCCACACCTTGCAGCGCGACATCGAGCGCGAGGGCAGCCTGCGCGTGCACGGCCACACCTATTACGCCGAAGTCACCGTCAGCGGCGCGCGCGATCCGGCCACCGGCATGGTGGTGGACCTGGGCCTGGTGCGCCAGCACATTGAGCAGCTGCGCCCGCAGCTCGACCACCGCATGCTTGATGACGTGCCCGGCCTGGGCCCGGCCACGCTGGAAAACCTGTGCGCCTTCATCTGGCATGCGCTCTTGCCCCACTTTGAAGGCCTGTCCCAGGTGCGGGTGTGGCGCGATTCGGTGGGCGACGGCTGTACGCTGGGGCGGGCCTGATGCAACAGGGCTACCGCGCCAGCCTGCTCTGGTTTGCCGACCCCGCCCAGGGCCCGGCCAGCGCCCGCTACGAAGAAGACGGTCTTTTGGTGGTCGGCCCCAACGCGCGGGGCCAGCAGGTGGTGCAGGCCATTGGCAGCTGGCGCGCGCTCTCCAGCCAGTTTTGCCGTTTGCCCGTCGAACATGTGCCCGGGCGCATCATTGCGCCGGGATTTGTGGACATGCATGTGCATTTTCCGCAAACGCACGTCATCGGTTCGCCCGCTGCGGGCCTCTTGCCCTGGCTGGAAAACTACACCTTCCCCGAAGAGCAGCGCTTTGCCGATGCGCACTACGCCGCTGAGGCAGCCACGTTTTTTGTAGAAGAGCTACTGCGCAACGGCGTGACCACGGCGCTGGCCTTTGCCACCTCGCACAGCACGTCGGTAGACGCCTTGTTTGCCCAAGCCCAAGCGCGCCAGATGCGCCTGATTACCGGCCTGTGCCTGATGGACCGCCACGCGCCGACCGCCCTGCTCAACCAGCCGGGCGTGGCAAAGAGCGCCGCCGAGCAAAGCCTGGTCGAGTCCGAGGCGCTGATCCAGCGCTGGCATGGCCAGGGCCGTCTGGGCTACGCCATCACCCCGCGCTTTGCCCCCACGTCCACCGACGCGCAGCTGCGCGGCGCGGGCGAACTGGCGGCGCGCTATCCGGACGTCTGGATCCAAAGCCATGTGGCCGAAAACAAGGACGAAATTGCCTGGGCGCGCACGCTGTTTCCGCAGTCCGCCAGCTATCTGGCCACCTACGCTGACTTTGGCCTGCTGCGTGAGCGCGCCGTCTACGCCCACTGCATCCACTTCGACGACGCCGACCGCGCCCTGATGCGCGACACCGGCGCCGTGGCCGCCATCAGCCCCACGAGCAACCTGTTTTTGGGCAGCGGCTTTTTTGACTACGCGGGCGCAGACCGCGTGGGCTTTGGCTACGGCCTGGCCAGCGACGTGGGCGGGGGCACCAGTTTTAGCCCTTTTCACACCATGCTGGCGGCCTATTACGTGGGCCGCGAAGGCCAGACCAAAACCGGCCTGTCGCTCACGCCCCAGCAACTCTGGTGGCAACACACCGCAGGCGCCGCCCAAGCCCTGGGCTTGGGGGGCGTGGTGGGCAACCTGCTGCCCGGCTGCGAAGCCGATTTCGTGGTCCTCAACCCGCGCGCCACGCCGCTGCTGGCACGCAAGACGGCATTGGCCGGGTCGCTCGAAGAACTGCTGTTCTCGCTGATCGTGCTGGGCGATGACCGGGTGGTGGAGCGGACGGTGCTTGGTTTTAGGGCTTAGCGCAGCCCTTGCCCGCTTTGGGGTTTCTCGGTTGCCGCAGGGCTTGTTTTTCCCACTCTCTCCCCCAACCCCTCTCTCGCCCAGCGGGCGAGAGAGGGGAGCCAACAGCCACATTGGATTTTGTCGCGTCGGCTACGGATCTACCGGCGTAGCACCTGCGCTAATGCGTGCGCAATAGTTAGCTAAAAAGTGGCGCAGATGCCCATCCGTTGCCCATCGGGCAGCTCCCGGTGGTGCCGCAGCCGAAGCGAAATAACCAAATGTGGCTGTTCGCTCCCCCTTTCCTCACCGCAGGGGAGGAGAGGGGGCCGGGGGGTGAGGCGGGGAAAAAGAACCCGCCCCACCGGGCGAATCGGGCCTCGGAGACGGCGAATAGCCCTACGTACAATCAAGCCCAACCACAGGACCCCACCCCATGAGCATCAAAAGCGACAAATGGATACGCCGTATGGCCGAATCCACCGGCATGATCGAGCCCTTCGAGCCCGGCCAGGTACGCCAGGTCGAGGGGAAAAAGATCATCTCCTATGGCACCAGCAGCTACGGCTACGACATCCGCTGCGCGCCCGAGTTCAAGGTGTTTACCAACATCCACAGCACGGTGGTGGACCCGAAGAATTTTGACGAAAAGAGCTTTGTGGACTTCAACGACGACGTCTGCATCATCCCGCCCAACAGTTTTGCGCTGGCGCGCACCTTGGAATATTTCCGCATTCCGCGCAATGTG
>CANFNE010000153.1 GCA_947448105.1 Burkholderiales bacterium | reverse complement strand
GCAATGCCGCCGGTGAGGTTGTGGTAATCCACATGGCCGAAACCACCTTTGTGCATCAGGGCCTTTAGCTCTTTTTGCCCGGGATGCATGCGAATCGACTCGGCCAGGTAGCGGTAACTGGCGTCGTCACCCGCCACCAGCTTGCCCAGTTTGGGCAAGACTTTGAAGGAATACCAGTCGTACAGCTTTTCCAGCGGCGGCGCCACTTTAGAAAACTCCAGCACCAGCAGCTTGCCGCCGGGCTTGAGCACGCGGCACATTTCGGCCAGCGCCACATCCTTGTGCGTCATATTGCGCAGGCCAAAGGCGACGCTGACCAGGTCAAAGTGGCCGTCGGCAAAAGGCAGCTTCTCGGCGTCGCACACCACCGTGGGCAGCAGCACGCCCAGGTCAATCAGGCGGTTGCGTCCGGTGCTGAGCATGGCCTCATTGATGTCGGTGTGCACCACCTGGCCGGTTTTGCCGACTTTTTTGGAGAAAGCCAGGGCCAAGTCGCCCGTGCCGCCCGCAATGTCCAGGGCTTTTTGGCCTTCTTTCAAATCCGCCACCATCAGGGTGTAGGCCTTCCAGGCGCGGTGCAAGCCGCCGGACATCAGGTCGTTCATCAGGTCGTACTTGGGGGCGACCGAATCGAACACGCCGCGCACGTGGCGGGCTTTTTCGGTCTCATCGACCGACTGGAAACCGAAGTGGGTTTTGGACATGGCTATGGGTAAGTGGAGGTTTGGCGTTCAGTGGCTGGCGCAGCCGTGGCCTGCGGGCGCGGGCATGGGGCCGTCGCGGTCGCGCCCGGCCGCTTGCAGGCGCTGCTCGTACTGCTGCCACAGGCTGGCTTCTTGCGAACCCAAAAAGTACAGGTAGTCCCAGGAAAAAATACCGCTGTCGTGGCCGTCCGAAAACGAAGGCTGCACCGCGTAGTTGCCGATGGGCTCCAGGCCTGTGAGTTCCACCAGGCGCTTGCCGGTCTGCAACACTTCCTGGCCTTCGCCATGGCCTTGCACCTCGGCAGACGGGGAATACACCCGCATCAGTTCAAACGGAATGCGAAAGCGCGCGCCGTCTGAGAAGCTGATTTCCAGCAAGCGCGACTGGCTGTGGGCGGTGATCGCCTGCGGGGTGGGAGAGTCTTTTTTTAGGCCGGCCATGGTGGTAGTGGGGGTCAGAGATATTTCAGAGTCGATTGTGCGCCACGGCTTGGGCGTGTGCCCGCCTTAGACCAGCACCCGCTCAATGCCGCCAGCGTTGGCAATTTGCACATATTCGGGCAGCCATTCCTTGCCCAAAATCTGGTTGGCCATTTCGACCACGATGTAGTCGGCCTCCAGCAAACCGTTGTTCAGGTCCTTGCCATAGCGGCTCAGGCCTTGCAGGCAGCTCGGGCAGCTGGTCAGGATTTTGGTCACCGCAGGGGCATCCGGCGCAGCACCGGTCAGCACCGCCAGATCGGCCTCTCCCTGGCGCAGCTCTTCTTCCTTGCGAAAGCGGATTTGCGTGGAAATGTCAGGCCGGGTCACGCCCAGGGTGCCGGACTCGCCGCAGCAGCGCTCGTTTTTGAGCACCGCATCGCCCACCAGGGCCTTGACGGTTTTCATCGGGTCTTGCAGCTTCATGGGGCTGTGGCAAGGGTCGTGGTACAGATAACCGGCACCGGCTCCGCCCTGGGGCACCAGGCTCATGCCCTTCTCCAACAAGTATTCATGGATGTCGATGATGCGGCAGCCCGGGAATATCTTGTCGAACTCGTAGCCCTGCAACTGGTCGTAGCAGGTGCCGCAGCTCACCACCACGGTTTTGATGTCCAGGTAGTTCAGCGTATTGGCCACGCGGTGGAACAGCACGCGGTTGTCGGTGATGATTTTTTCGGCTTTGTCCGCCTGACCCGAGCCGCGCTGCGGGTAGCCGCAGCACAAATAGCCCGGCGGCAGCACGGTTTGGACACCTGCGTGCCACAGCATGGCCTGCGTGGCCAAGCCCACTTGGCTGAACAGGCGCTCCGAGCCGCAGCCGGGAAAGTAAAACACCGCTTCCGTCTCGGACGTGGTGGTTTGCGGGTTGCGGATGATGGGCACGTAGTCCGCGTCTTCAATGTCCAAGAGCGCGCGGGCCGTCTTTTTGGGCAGGCCGCCGGGCATCTTTTTGTTGATGAAGTGGATGATCTGTTCTTTGATGGGCGGCGCGCCCACCGAGGCCGGAGGCTTGGCGGTCTGCGCTTTGGCAAACACGCGCAACACGTCATTGGCCAGGCGCTGCGCCTTGAAGCCCACGCCGACCATGGCCGCGCGGGCGATCTTGATGGTCTCGGGGTTGGTGGCGTTGAGAAAGAACATGGCCGCCGCGTTGCCGGGGCGAAAGCTCTTTTGGCCCATCTTGCGCAGCAGGTTGCGCATGTTCATGGTGACGTCGCCAAAGTCGATCTTCACCGGGCAGGGGCTTTCGCACTTGTGGCACACGGTGCAGTGGTCGGCCACGTCTTCAAACTCTTCCCAGTGGCGGATACTGATGCCGCGGCGGGTTTGCTCTTCGTACAAAAAGGCCTCCACCAGGAGCGAGGTGGCCAAAATCTTGTTGCGCGGGCTGTAAAGCAAATTGGCGCGCGGCACGTGGGTGGCGCACACCGGTTTGCACTTGCCGCAGCGCAGGCAATCTTTGATGGAGTCTGCAATCGCGCCAATGTCGCTTTGCTGCATGATGATGGACTCGTGGCCCATCAGGCCGAAAGACGGCGTGTAGGCGCTACCCAAATCGGACAGCGTGTTCGGCGAGCGCAGCAACTTGCCCTTGTTAAAGCGCCCTTGCGGGTCAATGCGCTCTTTATAGTCGGCAAATGGCGCCAACTCGGCGTCGCTCAAAAACTCCAGCTTGGTAATCCCAATGCCGTGTTCGCCCGAGATCACGCCGTCCAGGCTGCGGGCCAGCGCCATGATGCGTTTGACGGCGCCGTGCGCCGCTTGCAGCATGTCGTAGTCGTCGCTGTTGACCGGAATATTGGTGTGCACATTGCCGTCACCGGCATGCATGTGCAGCGCCACCCAAACGCGGCCCTTGAGCACGCGCTGGTGAATGGCGGTGCACTCGGCCAGGATGGCGGCAAAGGCGCCACCGGTAAAGATGCCTTGCAAGGGTTCGCGCAACTGCGTCTTCCAGCTTGCGCGCAGGCTGTGGTCTTGCAGTTCGGCAAACCGCGTGTTCACGTTGTCCAGCCAGCCTTGCCACTGGGCGCGTACCCCGGCCACCACCGCCACGGCCTGGGCCACGCGCTCTTGCATGAGTTCGGCCGACGGAATGTCGATGGCGTCGTCCGCCTTGCCCATGGGCAGGTTGCCCTGGGTCAAAAACGCGTGCAGCGCGTCGCACAGCGCCAGCTTGTTCTGCAAGCTGAGTTCAATGTTGATGTGCTCAATGCCGTCGGTGTATTCGGCCATGCGCTGCAGCGGAATCACCACGTCTTCGTTGATCTTGAAGGCGTTGGTGTGCTTGCTGATGGCCGCAGTGCGTTTGCGGTCCAGCCAGAATTTTTTGCGTGCCTCGGGGCTGATGGCGATAAAGCCTTCGCCGCTGCGCGAATTGGCAATGCGCACCACCTCGGACGTGGCGCGGGCCACGGCGTCGGCGTCGTCCCCGGCAATGTCGCCAAACAGCGCCATCTTGGGCAAGCCGCCGCGCTTGGACTTGGTGGCGTAGCCCACAGCCTTCAGGTAGCGGTCGTCCAGATGTTCAAGCCCTGCCAACACCACGCCCGAGCGTTTTTGCTCGGCGAACATGAAGTCCTTGATCTCCACGATGCTGGGCACCGCGTCCCGCGCGTGGCCAAAAAACTCCAGCACCACGGTGCGGGTGTGGGCCGGCATGCGGTGCAGCACCCAGCGCGCGCTGGTGATCAGGCCGTCGCAGCCTTCTTTTTGGATACCGGGCAGGCCGCTCAAAAATTTGTCGGTCACGTCCTTGCCCAAGCCCTCTTTGCGAAAGGTCTTGCCAGGAATGTCCAGGCGCTCGGTGCGCAACTTGGTTTTGCCGTCGGCCTTGAAATACTGCAGCTCAAAGCTGGCCACCTCGGCGTCATGGATCTTGCCCATGTTGTGGTTGATGCGGGTGACTTCCAGCCACTCGGCCTGGGGCGTGACCATGCGCCAGCTCGCCAGGTTGTCCAGCGCCGTGCCCCAAAGCACCGCTTTTTTGCCACCCGCGTTCATGGCGATGTTGCCGCCGATGCAGCTGGCCTCAGCCGACGTGGGGTCCACCGCAAACACATAACCGCCGCGCTCGGCAGCATCCGCCACGCGCTGCGTGACCACACCGGCCTCAGACCAAACGGTGGCCACATCCACATCCAGGCCGGCCAAGCGCTTCATCTCGACTTCGGTCATGGATTCGAGCTTTTCGGTGTTGATCACCGCGCTCTTCCAGGTCAGGGGAATGGCGCCGCCCGTGTAGCCGGTGCCACCGCCGCGCGGAATGATGGTCAGGCCCAGATCGATACAGCCTTTGACCAGACCAGCCATTTCCTCTTCGGAATCCGGCGTGAGCACGACAAAGGGGTACTCCACGCGCCAGTCGGTGGCGTCGGTCACGTGGCTCACGCGCGAGAGGCCGTCAAACTTGACGTTGTCCTTGGCCGTGAGCTTGTTCAGCAGTTTTTGCGACTTTTTGCGCAAGGCGGCCACTTCTTCAAAAGCAGCGCCAAAAGCCTGCACCGCACTGCGCGCGGCCACCAGCAGCTCGGCCACCATGGCGTCGCGCTCGCGGTCGGCGTCTGGCGTGCGGCGCTTTTCGACTTCGGCCAGGCGGTGGTTCAGCGCATCGACCAATTGGCCGCGGCGCTTGGGGTTGTCCAGCAAGTCGTCCTGCAAATAGGGGTTGCGCTGCACCACCCAGATATCACCCAGCACTTCGTAGAGCATGCGCGCGGAGCGGCCGGTGCGGCGCTCTTCGCGCAGGGCGTTGAGCGTTTCCCAGGCCTGCTGGCCCAGCAGACGGATCACGATCTCGCGGTCGGAGAACGAGGTGTAGTTGTAGGGGATTTCGCGGATGCGCTCGTTGGCGGGGTGGGCCGGGGGGAGCGCGGGCAAGAGCTGGGCGAGGGAAGTGGGAGCGTTCATCAGGCGATTGGGTAGCGGCGCGTCCGTTGCGTGGTTGCCACAGGGGGCGGCAGGTGATGGTACCGCAGTGCAGCATTCACAAGCGGAGCGTAAGGCGAAGCGTGGCTGCGCCCTGCCCCGGCTTGCGGTTAAATTCAACCGCATGAGACCAAACGCCGCCGCCCCCCCGCCTGCCCCCTGGCCTTACCCCCGCTGGATCGCCCACCGGGGTGCGGGCACCCTGGCGCCTGAAAACACGCTTGCCGCCTTTCGCCTGGGCGCGTCCCACGGCTACCGCATGTTTGAGTGCGACGTCAAACTCAGCAACGACGGTGTGCCTTTTTTGCTGCACGACGACACGCTGGAGCGCACGGCGGACTTGTCCGCCCTGCCTGCGCGCGCCGCCCCGGTGGCCGGCCACCACGCCTGGCACGCGCTCTCGCAGCTCGACGCCGGGGGCTGGCACAGCACCGCTTACGCGGGCGAAGCGCTCCCCACGCTGGGCGCCATTGCCCGCTTTTGCATCGCTAACGGCTGTTTCCTCAATATAGAGATCAAACCCACCGTGGGCACCGAGCGCCACACTGGCGAAGTGGTGGCGCAGCACGCGGCGCGCCTGTGGCAGGGGGTGGCGGTGCCGCCCTTGCTGACGTCGTTTGACATTGCCGCGCTCGAAGGCGCCATGGCAACCCAGCCCGAACTGCCGCGCGGCCTGCTGATCCATGCGCTGGAAGGCCAACCCTGGGCGCAGTGGCTGGGCCACGCTACGCGGCTGGGCTGCAAAGCCATTGTTTGCAACCATGAACTGTGGAGCGCAGAGTCGGTCGCCCTGGCCAAAGCGGCCGGTTTCCGCTTGCTGAGCTACACCGTGAATGACGATCAAGAGGCCCAGCGCCTGCTGGACTTGGGCACTGACGGGCTGATTACGGACCGGGTGGACCACTTTCGGCCGCAAAGCTGAAAGAACACACCGTGGTGCGCCCCGAGCCATGCGGGTGGCGCCGGGGATCAGCGTAAGTTTCAATTTCTACAAACCCGGCGCGGCGCATCATCCCCGCCGAGGCCAGGTTTTCCTCATGGCGGTCGATAAACACCACCTGCGCACCCATTTTTTCCATGGCCGAGAGCGCCT
>CANFNE010000152.1 GCA_947448105.1 Burkholderiales bacterium | reverse complement strand
TCAGGGGACTCAAAATCCCCCGCCGCAAGGCGTGCCGGTTCGAGTCCGGCCCCGGGCACCACTGACAAAGCCGCATTGTTTTTTGAACAATGTGGCTTTTTCTTTGCTTGCGTTTTGTTGTAGCGGCCTTGGGAGGGCCACATTGAGACCCGCTGGTGCGTAAACTTCAGCCTTTCTGACCACTTGCCTTCCCCGCCGCATGAACTCTCCATCCGCCGCTCCAAGCCAACCCACCATCGACCCTGCCGCTTTCGGCTACCAGTGGTCTGACGCCCTGCTCACGGGCGACGCGCGCATGGACCACACGCACCGCGAATTTGCCGAGCAGCTCAGCACCCTGCTGGCCACGCCTGCCAAGGATCAACTGCCTTTGTACCAAGCCTTTGTGGCGCACACGGTGGCGCATTTCGCCCAGGAAGACCGCTGGATGCAGGCCACTGGTTTTACTGCCAGCAATTGCCACACCGACCAGCACGCCATGATTTTGGAAACCATGCAGGCGGTGGTGCAGCACTACCAAAAGGGCGAAACCGAGATCATTAGCCGCATGGGCGAGGCGCTGGCCGAGTGGTTTGACCAACACGCCCAAACCATGGATGCGGGTCTGGCGCAGCACCTGCAATCGGTGGGCTTTGACAGCGCCACCGAAACCCTGGCCGATGCGGCGGCCATTCGCGAGGTCACCGTTTCGGGCTGTGGCAGCGTTAGTTGCAGCTGATCGGACGCTCTCAGACGCAAGAAATTTCAGGCCAACCCCAGCGGGTTTCACGCGGTCAGCGTACGGCCGCGCGCTACCATGCTTTTATTCTTATCCCAAGCGAGACTCTCCATGGCTGTGATCACCAATATTGAAGACCTGCGCGTTTTGGCCGAAAAACGCGTGCCGCGCATGTTTTATGACTACGCCGACTCCGGCAGCTGGACCGAAGGCACCTACCGCGCCAACGAGCAGGACTTTCAAAAGATCAAGCTGCGCCAACGCGTGGCCGTCAACATGGAAAACCGCAGCACCGCCACCACCATGGCGGGCACCAAGGTCAAGATGCCGGTGGCCATTGCGCCGGTGGGCCTGACGGGCATGCAGTGCGCCGATGGCGAGATCAAGGCGGCCAAGGCGGCGGAAAAATTTGGCATTCCCTTCATCCTCTCGACCATGAGCATTTGCTCGATCGAAGACGTGGCCGCCCACACCACTGCGCCCTTCTGGTTCCAGCTCTACATGATGCGCGACCGCCAGGCCATGGTCGACATGATCGAACGCGTGCGCAAAGCCGGTTGCAGCGCGCTGGTGCTGACCCTGGATTTGCAGGTGATTGGCCAACGCCACAAAGACCTGAAAAACGGCCTGACCGCCCCGCCCAGCCCCACGATTGCCAACATCATCAACCTGATGACCAAGCCGCGCTGGTGTTTGGGCATGGCCGGCACACGGCGCCACACCTTTGGCAACCTGGTGGGCCACGTCAAGGGCGTGAGCAATATGCGCTCGCTGGCCTCGTGGACCAACGAGCAGTTTGACCCCCGCCTGTCCTGGGCCGATGTGGCCTGGGTCAAGCAGCAATGGGGCGGCAAGCTCATCCTTAAGGGTATTCAGGATGTGGAAGACGCGAAGTTAGCCGCGCAAAGCGGCGCCGACGCCATCGTGGTGAGCAACCACGGCGGGCGGCAATTGGACGGCGCGCAGTCCAGCATTGAAGCCCTGCCCGCCATCGTCAACGCCGTGGGTTCGCAGATGGAAGTGTGGATGGACGGCGGCATCCGCTCGGGCCAAGACGTGCTCAAGGCCTGGGCGCTGGGCGCGCGCGGCACGCTGATTGGCCGCGCCATGGTCTACGGCTTGGGCGCCATGGGTGAGGCCGGCGTCACCAAGGCGCTGGAGATCATCCACAAAGAGCTCGACATCACAATGGCTTTTTGCGGCCGCACCGACATCCAGACGGTGGACAAAAGCATCTTGCTGCCCGGCACCTTTCCCGTCTAAAGGCGCGGCGCGGGGGCGAACAGCGTGCAGCCAGAGCCGATCCGCCGCATTGCCCACCTGGACATGGACGCGTTTTACGCGTCCGTGGAACTGCTGCGCTACCCGCAACTCAAGGGCCTGCCCGTCGTTATTGGCGGTGGCAGGCGCCAAGAGGACGATTTGCTGGGCCGCCTGGCCCTGGCCTACCCCGCGCAGGCCTGGACACAAGACGACCTGGCCGCCATTCCCCTGGACTTTTTCCCCAGGCTGGCTGCTTACACCGGGCGCGGCGTCATCACCACGGCGACCTATGCCGCGCGCCAGTTTGGCGTGGGCTCGGCCATGGGGCTGATGAAAGCCGCCAAACTCTGCCCACAGGCAATATTGTTGCCGGTGGACTTTGCCCAGTACCGCCACTATTCCCAGCGCTTCAAGTCCATCATTGCCGACATCGCGCCGGTGATCGAAAACCGGGGCGTGGACGAGGTGTACATCGACTTTACCGAGGTGCCCGGCGGCCAGCGTGAGGGCGGACGGGTGTTGGCCCGGCTGATCCAAAAAGCGATTTTTGACGACACAGGCCTGACCTGTTCGGTCGGCGTGGCGCCCAACAAGCTACTGGCCAAGATGGCCAGTGAGTTCAACAAGCCCCATGGCATTTCTGTGGTGCTGGAAGAAGATCTGCAGCCCCTGATTTGGCCGCTGGCCTGCCGCAAGATCAATGGCATTGGCCCCAAGTCCGACGAAAAGCTGCAAAGCCATGGCATCCGCACCATTGGCGAACTCGCCGCGCGGGAGGTCGGCTGGTTGATCGCCACCTTTGGCAACAAGACCGGCGCCTGGCTGCACGACGCCGCCTGGGGCCGCGACAGCCGACCCGTGGTCACCGAGAGCGCGCCGGTGAGCATGAGCCGCGAAACCACGTTTGAGCGTGACCTGCACGCGGTGCGCGACCGCGCTGAGCTTGGCGCGCTGTTCACCCGCCTGTGCGAGCAGGTGGCGCAAGACCTGCAACGCAAAGGCTATGTGGGCAAAACCATAGGGATCAAACTGCGCTTTGACGACTTTTCCATCGTCACCCGCGACCTCACCCTGCCCCAATACACCGATGACGCCGCCGCCATCCGCGCAGCTGCGGGCCAGTGCCTCAAGCGCGCACCGCTGGCCAGGCGCCTGCGTCTCTTGGGTGTCAGGGTTGGCTCGCTGCTGGGCGCGCAAGAAGCTAAGCTACTCCCCCCACCTTCGGAGACCCAGCCCCATGAGCCCAATGCACTGCTTTTCCCTGACGATTGAAGACCATATCGCCCACCTGGTGCTGCGCCAGCCCGACACCCTCAACACCATGGGCCCGGTGTTCTGGCGCGAGCTCGACACTGCGCTCACGGAGCTGCACCACGGCAACAGCGCGCGCGTGCTGGTGATTAGCAGCACCGGCAAGCACTTCAGCGCGGGCATGGCGTTGGACACTTTTGCGGGCGCCATCCAAATGGACGACAAGAGCCCCGAGGGGCGCGCCGCCATGTTTGACTCCCTCACCGACATGCAAGCCACCTTCACCAAGTTAGAAAAGCTGCGCATTCCGGTGATTGCGGCCATCCAAGGCGGCTGCATTGGCGGAGCGGTGGACATGGTCACCGCCTGCTGCCTGCGTTACGCAAGTGCCGAGGCCTTCTTCTGCATCCAGGAAATCAATATCGGCATGGTGGCCGACGTGGGCACCCTGCAGCGCCTGCCCAAGCTGATTCCCCTGGCCGTGGTCAAAGAGCTGGCGTACACCGGTCGGCGCATGGGCGCCGAGCAGGCTTTGCAGTATGGCCTGGTCAACGCCGTGCTGCCCACGCCCGAGGCGGCGCTGGAGGCCGCCATGCAGTGCGCGCGCGAGATTGCCAGCAAACCGCCCATCGCCATTTGGGGCACCAAGCAAGCGGTCCATTACGCGCGCGACCACACGGTGGACGAGTCGCTGTCGCAAATGGGCTGGCTGCAGGCGGCGATTTGGAGCAACCGCCACGTGGGCGAGGCCGTTACCGCCATGAAGACCAAGCGCAGCGCAGACTTTCCCCCACTGGCCGCTCTGCGCTCGTTTCAGGATTTGGGCTAAAGCTGCAGGTCTGCCGCAAGGGCATCGGCCAGCTGCTGGCGCACCTGCTGCGCCGCACCCAGTACGACAGACGATGGGCTGCTGAATTCAATGCTCTGCAAGAACGCAATGCGGCCCTGCGCAGTGGCGACCGACTGGGAGGCCGCAAACCCGATCCGCTCCCACTCGGCGGCCAGGGCGCGGCTCAGTTGGGGGCCAAACAGCGGGCTGGCGCTGGCCATGATGTCGGCCTCGTTTAACAACACGGTGGCCCAGTCAGTGCACCACGAAAATTCCTGACCCGCAACGCGCCGGTGGTTCTCCGCCACCAACAAAAAGTCAGAGCGCAGGATTACCGCTTCAATGCGCTGCATCCAGGACACGGGCACCGCGTTTTGCAGCAGGTAGGGCTTGAGCGCGTCAAAAGACTGTTGCTCAATTTCCGCACGCATGCGGTTGACCCGCCCGGGGTGGCGGAAGTCGTGGGCCAGCGCGATCAACAGCAAGGCGGCCTTCCAGTCGCCATCGTCCACACCCAGACGCTCGCTCTCGATGGCCGCTTGCAGCGTGATGGTGGTCAACGAATCCGAGAAATGCAGGCGGTTGTGGTAGCCGGGTTCCGCACTGTCCGCACCGCAGCCGCCTTCGGCCTCGATTTGGGCGGCTATCTGGCGCGCAACGGCAAGCAATAGGGAACCGGTCTGGGGGGAGGCCGTGCCACCGAGGCCCAGAAAATGGATACAGGCTTCAAGCAACACGGGCAAGCCGACCCAAGATCCTCCCCAGGACTGGCGCACACAGGCCAGTGAAGTATCCAGGCAAGCGCGCCAATCACCCGCGCTATTGTCCAAAAAGGCCGAATCTGCGCTTAACACCGTGCCAACACCTCAGCCATGGCGCATGGTGTTGTGCATGCTTTGCTGCAGCAACAGCGCTTCGACAATCGTCACCAGCAAGGGCGAATAGGTTTGCAACAGTTCGCAGGCGTCTTGGGCGCCCATCAAGGTGCAGGTCACCGGGCCCTTGGCGCGAACGGTGGCGCTGCGGATGCCGCCTTGCAAAATGGCGGCCTCGCCAAAGGTCTGGCCCTGGGCGACCTCGGCGAACACCAGGCCTTGTGCGTTGAGCATTTCAACGGTGCCGGACTGGATGAAATACAGATGGGAGGCGACATCGCCTGCGTTAAAGATCAGCGCGCCGTCCGAGAAGCTTTGGGTGGCAAATTGGCTCATGGGGGTGTGGGGGTTGGGGCTTGCGTTGTACGCATCAGGGCAGCGCCAAGGTACGCTTGATCACCGTCTGCAAAATCGATCGCACCTCTAACGGCAGCTTGGCCACGATGGCGTCGATGCGGTGCAAGGGAATCACCCGGGCCTGAACCGCCGTCACGGAAATGACGCTGTATTTGCTGGGCTGGTTGATCACGCCCTCGGCCAGTCCCAGCACCGCGCCCGGCCCAAGGCGGTAAATATCATCGCCCTGCGTAGCGACCAGGGTTCCGCTGACCACCAAATAGGCTTGCTCCACGGTTTCACCCACTGCAATGATGCGGCGCTTGGGCTCAAAGGAGATGGAACTCAGCAAGGCCGAACCCCACAAACTCAGGTACAGGCGCTCGTCGCTGGTCAATGTCCCGGACTTGAAAATTTCCAGGGCATGGGCCGAGCGCGGATCCAGGATGCCAAAGCCTTTCAGGCGATCACTGTCCACCGCAAAACTCGCTCGGAGGTTGGGCACGCAAAGTCCTTTCTTGAGGGGAGATACGCCTGGGCTGCTGGCGCCGGGGCTGCGGGCCGGGGCGCCAGAGCGCCCGTTCGGCAGATTTTACGTGCCCCGCACAGCGTCCATACAGGGCTCAATCCGCATAATTGCCCAGGTCGATGGCCTCGTCCCTGACCGCCTCGTCGGGCCAGTTGGAATACCAGATGTCGTGGCTGGCTGCGCCCGACTGCAAGGGGCTGCGGCCGAAACCGGCCACGGGCGGCAGCAGCGGCGCCACCACCACGTCATAGCGCGGCACCGAAAAATACGGGAAAGACTGCCGCTGGCGCGCGCTGCGGTTGGTCACGCGGTGCGGCGTGGACACCAAACGCCCACCGGTCAGCAACTCCAGCATGTCACCGACGTTGAGTACATATTCCTGCTCGCCGCACTGGGCTTCTATCCAGGCGCCGTCCT
>CANFNE010000151.1 GCA_947448105.1 Burkholderiales bacterium | reverse complement strand
GGGCGGTTGACGATGGTCTCGCCGGTGAGTGCATCCTTGCGCACCGTGGCCTGGCCAATTTCGCTGGGCTCGGTGTAGGCGCCGCAGTCGTGCACATCCATGCCCAGCCAGTGGCCGGTGCGGTGCATGTAAAACGGGAAGTAGGCGCGCTTCTCAATCACATCTTCCAGGCTGCCCACCTTGTTGGCGTCGAGCAGCCCCACATCGAGCATGCCCTGGGCCAGCACCTTGACGGTGGCCTCGTGCGGGTCGGTAAAGCGGGCGCCAGCGCGGGTAGCGTCCACCGCCGCTTGTTGCGAAGCCAATACCAACTCGTAGAGCGCGCGCTGGGGCCCGCTGAACTTGCCATTGGCCGGAAAAGTGCGGGTGATGTCCGACGCGTAGCCATCGAGTTCGCAGCCCGCGTCAATCAGCACCAGCTCGCCGTCGCGTACCAGCCCGGCGTCGGCGCGGTAGTGCAGCACGCAGGCGTTCTCGCCCGCAGCCACGATAGAACCGTAGGCCGGGCATTGCGAGCCGTGCAGGCGAAATTCGTGCAGCAGCTCGGCGTCCAGGTGGTATTCGCGCACCTCTTGGCCTGCGCGCAGCATGCGGGCGCTCGTCTGCATGGCGCGGATGTGGCCCCCGGCGCTGATCTGCGCGGCGCGGCGCATGGTGGCTTGCTCGAACGCGTCTTTGACCAAGCGCATTTCATCGAGCGGCGCGCACAGGTCGCGCTGGCTGGCCGGGCACAGGGCCCCATAGCGCACCCGGTCGCGCAGCGGCTGCAGCCAGCCATTGACGCGCGCCTCCAAGCCCTTGTGGGTGGCAAACGGGTACCACACGGTGTCGCAGCCGTCCAACAGCTGCGGCAGGCGGGCGTCAAGTTCGTCGATCGAATAGGCCTCGTCCACGCCCAGCGCGGCGGGCGCGGCCTGTGGCCCCAGGCGCCGGCCGTCCCAGGTTTCGCGCTCCAGGTCCTTGGGCAGGCAAAACAGCACGCTTTTGCCGCTGCCGGTAATCACCAGCCAGGCCCGGGGCTCGGTAAAGCCACTGAGGTAGTGGAAGTAGCTGTCAAAGCGGTACAAAAAATCCGCGTCGCGGTTGCGCTGCTGCTCGGGCGCGGTGGGGATCAGGGCGACGCCGTGGCGACCGATGTGCTTGGCCAGGCGGGCGCGGCGGTCGGCGTAGTCTGCGTGGGTGGCTGGGGCAGCGTGGGCTGCCGTGGGGGAGTGCGCGGTCATGGCGGTGGCCTTGTGTCGGAGTTGAGTTGCTGCAGGCGCTCGGGCGTGCCCACATCGGTCCAGCGGCCAGTGTAAAGCGCAGCGCCCACCAATCGGGCGTCCATGGCCGCGCGCAGCAGGGGCGCCAGCGGCGCTTTGACGCCTGCAGGGTTGCCCGCAGGGATGGCGCACCATGCCGCCCCAAAAAAAGCGCGTTTGTACAAGGCGATGGTGCTGAAGGTGTAGCGCGGTGGCTGCGTCACGCCGGGTGCGGGCTTGGGCAGGTTCAGCGCCAGGCCCTGGGCCGACAAGCCAAAGTCGCCGTCGGGGTTGTGTTCTGGGTTGGGCACCAGCCAGAGGTAGGCCAGTTGGGGGCTGGCCTTGAAGCGTGCCACGGCTTCGGGCGCAAAAACAAATTCCGGCGCAAACACGTCGCCGGCTGCGACCCAAAACACATCGGCCAACTGCGGCAGTGCACGAACGATGCCGCCAGCCGTCTCTAGCGCGCCGCCAGAGTCGCGCCCCTCATGCGAATAGCGCAGCGCCACGGCGGGGCTGGCGCCTTTGGGTGCAGCACTGGCTGTGCCAGTGAGATGCGTCGGTTCGACATGGCGGCCAAAGCGCGCCTCTATCTGTTCCCCGAGCCAAGCGGTGTTAATCAGCGCGGATTCGCAACCCGCGCGGGCGAGCGCTTCCAGGTGCCACTGCAGCAGCGGCTTGCCCTGCACTGGCAGCAAGGGTTTGGGCGTGGCGTCGGTGAGCGGGCGCATGCGCTCGCCCCGGCCGGCGGCCAGCAGCATGGCGGTGGCGGGCAAATGGGGCGCCACGTCGGTTTAGCGCGTGCCCACGCTGGCGCCGACAAAAGCCGCCTGCGCACCGCGCGGCAGGCAGCGCCAGTAGGCTGGGTTGGCTTGCACCTGGCCGCCCAGGGCCACTGCCGCCTGCCAGCCCCAGCGCGGCTGGTACAAAAAGGCGCGCGCCAGGGCCACCAGGTCGGCGTCTCCGGCTTGCAGCAGGGCTTCGGCCTCCAGTGGCTCGGTAATCAGGCCCACCGCCGTGGTGGCCATGCCGGTGGCGGCGCGAATGGTGCGGGCAAAGGGCACCTGGTAGCCGGTGGCCAGCGGGATTTTTTGCTGCGGTGACAGCCCGCCTGAGGACACGTGGATGAAATCGCAGCCTGCAGCCTTGAGCCGCTGGCAAAACGTGGTGCTTTGCGCCAGGTCCCAGCCGCCCTCCACCCAGTCCGTGGCCGACAGTCGCAACCCCAGGCAGCCTTGGTAGGCCTGGCGCACGGCGGCAAACACTTCCAGCGCAAAGCGCATGCGGTTTTCCAGGCTGCCGCCATAGGCGTCGGTGCGCTGGTTGGACAGGGGTGACAAAAATTCATGCAGCAAGTAGCCGTGCGCGGCGTGCAGCTCAATGGCATCCACGCCCAGGCGCGCCGAGCGCAGGGCGGCAGTCACAAAGGCGTCGCGCACGCGCGCCAGGTCGGCTTCGGTCATGGCCTGGGGCGCGGGCTCGTGCGGCAGCTGCGCCAGGGCCGAAGGGGCCTGGGTTGGCCAGCCGCCGGTTTCAGGCGCGAGCAACTGGCCGCCTTGCCAGGGCAGGGCGCTGGAAGCCTTGCGTCCGGCGTGGGCTAACTGAATGCACACCGCGGTGTGCGGCGCCAGGGCGCGTGCGCGGTGCAGGTGGGTGGCAAGCGCCGCCTCGGTGGCGTCGTCCCACAGGCCCAGGCAGGCCGGGGTGATGCGGCCTTCGGGCAGCACGGCGGTGGCCTCGATGGTGAACAGGCCCGCGCCACTGTTGAGCAAATTGCCCCAGTGCATCAAATGCCAGTCGGTGGCGTGGCCGCCCACAGCCGCGTATTGGCACATGGGTGCGACCACGATGCGGTTGGGGAGCGTGAGCCCGCCCTGGGGCGAGGGCAGGGTCAGGGGCGTAAACAGCAGGCGCATAGCGGAATGGCTTTTAAGAAAGTGGGCGATTGTTCTAGCGCTGTCTATTGTGACCGCCAAGAATGGGTTGCCTTTGAATTACCATTTTTTATGCGCTTTTTTCACTTTATTTTCATTTTTTTGATTTTAGTGATGGCATCGGCGCAGGCGCAAGAGGCCGATGAGCGCGCCCAGTACTTTGACCCCCGCAGCAGTGTGCGCGTACAGGAACTGGTCCACCAGACTTTTGAGCCCAGCCCCGCGCCCGTGCGCTTTGGGCTCCAGAGCGGCACCTTGTGGTTCAAGCTCTCGCGCACCGTGCCCGCAGGCCAGGCCCTGTGGCTGTACCAGCCGCACTTCAATGCCGGGCGGGTTCGGGTTTATGCCATGTCGGCTGCGCCTGCCAGCCCTGGCGCGCCTTGGCCGGGTGAGGCGCTGTCGGCCGAAGAAGCGCAGGGTGGCAAGTTGCTGCTGCCGGGTGCGGCCACCAAGCAGCAGGCGAGCTACTACGTGCAAATACAGATTGAGGGCTTTCAATGGATCCAGTTCGACTTGTTGACTGACGCAGAGCGCGCTGCGCGCCAGCAAAAGGCGGGCCTGATCTTGAGCGCGCAACTGAGCTTTGTTGCGTTGGCGTTTATCGGCGGTCTGTTTCAGCTGCTGCACACAAAGCGCGCCATCTACCTGGGCCTGATGGGTGTCAACGCCCTGTTTTTGTTGTACCACTTGGGCATGAATGGCCTGTTGAACGAGGTTTGGCGCCAAAGCGCACCAGGCTTGCTGGCGTTCACCACGGCCTTGTCGGTGGCTGGCTTGACAGGTTTTTCCCTGCTGGTGCAACTGGTTTTTCCACCCCCGAGCGCAGCGCGCCTCTGGGCACGCAGCAAGCGCATGTGGGTGGGCGCCGCACTGGCGCTCGTTGCGCTGGCCTTTGTGTTGCCGCGCGGACCGGTGGTGCTGGCCATGCTGTTGCTGAGTTTGGTGGTGTTACTGGAAGTGGCCTACCACCATGTCCGGGCCTGGTACGTTTTTCAGGGCAAGCAAAAGAGCGCTGCCTTTGACATTTGGATGCTGCTGCCTTATGGGCTGCTGTTCGGCGCCTGCGTGCTGGTTTTTCTTGGCATGTACGCACCGCACGCACTGTTGTTGACGCCACCCGAACTGCGCCACGTGGACTGGCCGGTGATGTGCACGCTGCTATATATGACCCTGGTGCGCCACCACCACAGGGAAGCCGCGCGGCAACAGGCCGCTCTGTCGGCCGCTGGTGCGCTTCTGACAGCAGAAGTAGCGCGGCGTGGCGCGCAGCATCACTTCATGGCCCTGTTGGTGCATGAGATCCGCGGACCACTCACCGTCATTGAGCTGGGCAAGCGTGCGTTGACCCAGCGCGTGCTCGATACGGGGCAAAAAGCGGCTTGGGCCAAGCGCATGCAAGACGCCACCGGCGCCATTGGCGACATCGTCCAAAACTGCGACCACCTTGACCGCCTCGAGGAAGGCGCGCTGGCCGTGGCCGCCGACGAAGTGGCGATTGCATCGGTGCTGTCGGAAACCCTGGACCGCCTGCACCAAACCGTGCCGGACGCGGCAGCGCGCATCTCCACGGTCTGCGTTCCTGCGGCATTGTCCCAGCGCAGCTGCCGGGGCGACCTGCGTTGCCTGGGCGTCATCCTGGGAAACTTGTTGGCCAATGCGCTGAAGTACGCGCCTGCGGGCAGCGCCGTGCTGCTGCACGTCAGCGCGGTGCAGCAAGCCGGGCGTGCTTGCGTGGAGTTTTCGGTGCACAACGAACAAGGCGCCAGCGGCGCGCCCGACCCCGCGCGGGTGTTTGAGCGCTACTACCGCGCGCCCTCCGCCACGCAAGTGGCAGGCACCGGGCTGGGACTGTGGCTGTCGCAAAACCTGGCGCGGCAAATGCACAGCGAAATTCGCCTGGCTGTGGTCGGCTCGCACATTGTTTTTAGCTTCGCGGTGGAACAAGTCGCACTTTGATTGCTTATCAAAAATGTTAAAATTGTAAAAAACAATTTTTACCGCACGCTATGAACGACCGTCCCTACGCCATCATCATTGTGGAAGACAACGTCGCCGTGCGCGAGGCGCTGTGCGAGCATCTCGGGTCGGAGGGGTTTGACGTGCGCGGTGCGGACGACGGCGAGGCGCTCACCACTGAACTGGCCCTGCGCCCGGCCGACGCTTTGGTGCTGGACCTGAATTTGCCGTACGAGGACGGCATCTCCATTTCCAAACGGGTGCGCCAAGCCTGTCCGGGCATTGGCATCCTCATCCTCTCGGGGCGCGTGCTGCCGCGTGACCGCGTCGATGGTTACAGCTCAGGCGCGGACGTCTACCTCACCAAGCCCGCTTCGCCCGACGAGCTGACCACGGTGCTGCGCAACTTGTGCCGGCGCCTGCGGCCCGAGCGCCTGGCCGGCGCCTGGCTGCTGGACCCGGCCCAGCTAGCGCTGACCTGCCCGCAGGGTAGGCGCACCGCGCTGTCGGTGTCTGAGTCAGCATTGCTGCAGTCACTGGCGCTGGCCGGCGGCATCGTGCCACTGGCACGCCTGAACAGTCTGTTTGGTGACCCGGATCTGGACGAAGACGCCAACCGGGTGCGCATTGAAAAACTCGTCAGCCGGGTGCGCCAAAAGCTCGCGCCCTTGCTGGCCGACCAACCCAGCATCAAAGCCGTGCACCGCCAGGGCTACAAGCTGTTTGTGCCGATCCGGGTGGCGCCCTCCAGCGTGGCGCCGGTGCACTAAGGCGCGCCGCTAAAATGCCGCCTGCGCGCGGTCGATCCACTGGCGCACCCCCACACCTACCAACCGGAGTCGATTCCATGGCCAATTCCCAGCAAATGGCGAGCGCAATCCGTGCGCTTGCCATGGACGCAGTTCAACTCGCCAACTCCGGTCACCCCGGCGCGCCCATGGGCATGGCCGATATGGCAGTGGCCTTGTGGGGCGACCACCTGCAGCACAACCCGGTGAATCCGCATTGGCTCAACCGCGACCGCTTTGTGCTGTCCAACGGCCACGGCTCCATGCTGATTTATGCGCTCTTGCACCTGACGGGCTACAAGCTGCCGATGGACGAGCTGAAGAACTTCCGCCAGCTGCACAGCAAAACCGCCGGCCACCCCGAAGTGGGCGTGACCCCGGGTGTGGAAACCACCACCGGCCC